>DAOUUD010000106.1 GCA_030668345.1 Candidatus Cloacimonadota bacterium
AGTCTCAAAGAAATAGAATCCGTGCTTAATTATTGCACTTAACACTTCATCTTTAGGTGGTTTTGCATTCAATGAAAACCCAAGATCATATTTGTTGAATTTTTCAAAGATTTCTTGAGAAGCATTGAAGGCGTGCAGAAATCCCCGTACTTTCGGGAAATTATTCTTCAATATTTTATCTAATTCGTAATATTGTTTCACGGTATGAAAAACTACAGGAAGATCGTAATTCTTTGCTAAATCTAATTGCATCAACAGAATTTTCTTTTGCCATTCGAAATTGTCTTTACGATTATCCAGTCCAATCTCACCGATCGCAATAATATCTTTTGCTTCACAGTATTTTATCAATAACTCAAAATCATCTTCCGAACTTTTATCGTAATATGGATGAATTCCTGCCGTCCATAAAATTGTATCTTGGAATTCACTGATTTGTTTTGAATTCATTAATTCAAATTCTTCTTGGCATAATGCATTTGAAATAAATCTAGAAATCCCAACTTCTTTTGCATTAGAAATTTCTATATCTAAATTAGAAAGAATTCTCTCATCACTTAGATGACAGTGTACATCAATAAAACCAAAAGACTTTGCGTAGGGTTTTGACATCCGCAAAGTTGAATTATCAAAAGTCTGCATTAAACTTTATTAAAACCTAAACTCTACACCCATACTCATCGATGTGATGGTCTCATCCTCACCTTTAATCTTCCCATCATTATTCAAATCGACATAGCGTTCTTGATAGCTTCCTACCAGTTGAGTGTTCCCACCTAAAGAATAACCAAGAGTACCATTGATAATAGCATTAGATGTTTTAAATTCGGTTAATTTATCGAAGTTGGTTTGTGTATAACCGATCTCAGCTTTTGTAAGTTTGGGACTAAATTTTGTATCGAAACTGGCTTTACCCCACAAGGAGCGGAAATTTACATCATCTTCACCATACATATCTTCATAAGCTACAGTGAGGTAAATGAAATTTAAAAGATTAGCTGTAATACTACCATACCAACCCTGGGACTTGGTCATATCTTTCAGAAGATTTTCTTTTGTTATTACGTTATCAATATCAGTGTAAACAACAGCCCTTTGCTCATCATAAAGCTGGTCGAAGAAAGCAGGCATAAAGTCATCCTGGTAGATTCTAAATTCCAGGTTCATGTGGAAGATCAGGAATTTTGAGTAAAAGCCCGGGAAAATAAATCCCATTTTATGATCGATGATCTGAGCAGCTTCACCATAATGGCTCAGGTAGAAAAGTTTATTAGTCACAAGGGGAAGTTCATAATCTACACCTAAGACGGTTACAGCATCGTCTTCAAAATCTGAGAATGATGGATTACGTTGTGCGTTCATAATATCTGAATGAAACCAATCGTAAAATCCAGTTGAATCTGTATGTTCAGGCATAGAAACATATATATCAACCCAATAATCTTCGTTGCGATCTACTTCATTATGCCAATCTTCGTCGAATGGATAATCATCAAAATGATCGGGATAATTATCATCATCGGAATCGAGTAAACCTTTATACTGGTTACGATCATGCGCCACAGTTCCACCGAAAATAAGATTTTTAAAGAGTGGTATCTCTGTATTATTCAATGGTTTGATAGTCAATCTTCCACCCAGAATTTCATTTTTAACAGCATTTGCAGTAAATATTTCTGCAGTCATTCCAGCAACAGGAAGTTTTCCTCCAAGTTGAATACCGATCTGTTTATATTCAGGATAACGCAACATATTGGAATAATCTTTCATAACCAGACCGTGCCCTAAAGTATAGGATTTAAAGCCACCGAGTCTTCCGTAAAAAGAATCTCCACGTTGACCATAACGCAGGTAGTAGATCTTATTCACATAATCTTCAAAGTCATCCCAGTCTTCTTTACGAACGTTGCCATTGCTATCTATCATAAAATCTACATCCAATCCCAAACCAAATTTACCGAAAACCAGTTCCGGCATCAGGCGAATTTGAGTGTATGTGTTATCACCCAGCATTACAGTTCCTACACCGCCACCCATGTTGAACGGACCAGCGTCTCTATGTGATTCTTCTTCCGGTATTTCAATTTCCGGTTCCGGTTGTTCAATGGGTGGAATTTCTTCTTCTTCGATCTGTTCGGGTTCTTCAATTTCGATAGGTTCAAGCTCTTCGTTGATAAAAGTGCTGGTAGATTCACCGATCTCATTCGGATCGATTGCAGTGATAAGAATGGGTCCCTGTCCTGTACTTGTACCTCTCTGTCCTGCCCGGATGAGAGCAGTTTCTCCATCGAGCTTATTCTGGAAATGGACTTCTCCTTCAAAAGAATAAAGATTGGTTAAACCTTCTTCGGTTACATTCATCAGGAAGTTCGTACCTTTCACGGAAGCGACTGTTGTGGATGTTTCAATTTCGAACTTGCCGGTACCCTTTTCTACTTTAGCCCACAATTCTCCAATTTTCAATACACTTTTCTTGTCTGTTTTTCCTTTTTCCTGAGTAGTGTTTATATTCAAAATGCTATTTGGGAACAGCTTAACTAGCGAGCTTTGATCTGCAAACTTTACAGCAGCATAAGATTCGTTTTTCGTTTCAAGTTCGTCGCCATTAAAAAGTCGATCTCCAACCAGAGCAGGAGAGATTTGCTGATTGCGGGTAAGATTTACTACACCTTTCACCTTTAGAGTTTGTGCTATAAAATCAATTCCAGAAAGATTGAAAGCAAGTACCATCTCAATAATAATACAAAGAAATATTTTCCTGTTCATTTTTTACCTCCGAATTTTTTTCTTAAAATCTTAATAAAGAATTTCGATGTCAAGGATTATCAGATAATGAAATGAAATTTGCTTGAAATGTGTTTCTTTTAGTAGACAAAATAAGGATTATTTTTTACCTGTTCAAAGATAGTTTGGAGAAGAAATAATGCAATACAGGTTTTTGGCAGAGTGGGCAAAAGAGAATTCAGAACAGGATCTGATCTTTCAAGTGCTGGAAAGATTTGAAGACCAGTATATTATCAGGTTCAGGAAACAAAAAACAGTATTGCAGATCAACTTATCTTCATCGGACTGTTTCTGCTTTTTCACAGAAAGAAGATCGCTTCCTTTTGAAGAAAAAAAGGAATTATCAAATTTTAATGATCATCTCAAAAACGCTAGATTAAATGCCATATCCATTTCAGAACAAGACAGGATCATCGTGCTGGATTTTTCTGTAATCGATATTTATAATCAGAGGGTTTTATACAAACTGGTGCTGGAATTGATCCCTCGATATCAGAATATTATCCTGCAAAAAGATAAAACTATTATTGATTGCATGAAAAAAGTAAGTTTCGCGGAAAACAGGCACCGTCAGCTTCTACCCGGTGTGGAATATTTTCCTCCTCCCTCAGATTATAAGATCCAAATAGGCAAGATCGAATATCCTGTTACTGTTTCTTCCAAACTGAAAATTGAAGAGATAAATGATGAAGCCCCGGGCTTCTCGAATATGAATACAACCTTTGAAGATTTGTATTACAATGGGATTTTTAAAAAGAGAAATGATCAACTTCGCAGACAGAAAATTGCTGTAGTTTCCAAAAAAATAAAGCAAAAACAACGCAAAATAGAAAAACTGAAAGAGGAACTGGAGAATACCGGAAAAGAAGAGAAATGGAAACAATCTGCTGAACTTATGAAGGCAAATTTTGATAAGATAAAAAAAGGGATGAAATCTATAACTATACCAAATTATTATCAAGATGGCTTTCCTGATATGGAAATTATGTTGGATATAACAAAAAACGCAAAACAGAATATGGAATTTTATTTTAAGAAATATCGTAAAGCCAGAGACGGGAAGATCAAAATAGCTGAACAGATAGATAAAACGAATGATGAAATCGAATTACTGGAAAAAGAAATATTTGAGATCGAAGAGATGGAATTCATTCTGGCAGATGAAAAACAACAGACGAAAAAGAAATCCAAAGCACAAAGTAACTATAAGAAACTGACCATAGATGAAAATTGGGAGATCTATATTGGCAGGACGAGCAAAGAAAACGACCAGCTCACAACCAGGTTTGCCAAACCGCATGATTGGTGGTTTCATACCCGCATTTTTCGAGGAACGCATGTTATCCTGCGCGATCTGAATAAAAAAGAATTACCGGACAATTTGAAATACCTCTGCTGCCAGCTGGCGGCATATTACAGCAAGGCGAAAAAGTCTTCCAATGTACCCGTGGATTATACTCAAGTGCGCTATGTACGCAAACCGCATGGTGCTGCTGTGGGATATGTAACCTATACAAATCAAAAAACGCTTTATGTTGACCCGATCGATTTCAGGGAAGCAGCGAAGATCATTAAGAAATTAAGGAATTGAGGTAAAAGTGAATAAAGCAATAGTTCTCGTAAGTGGGGGAATGGACAGTCTTGTTACTGCTGCAATTGCAAAAAAAGAATGTGATGAAATTTATTTTATGCATTTGAATTACGGGCAGAGAACGGAAGTGCGCGAGCTGCGTTCTTTCCGTAAAATGAAAGATTTCTTCAAACCCAAGGATGTACTCATAGTCGATGTGAGCTACTTGAAAGATATTGGTGGTTCCAGCCTTACCGACGAGAATATGGAAATTAAGGATTTTGATGGTTCTAATGAAGTCCCCACTTCCTATGTGCCTTTCAGGAATGCTCATCTCATCACGATAGCTGCCAGTTGGGCAGAAGTTATCGGAGCAAATAGAATTTATATCGGAGCAGTGAAAGAAGACAGTTCCGGCTACCCCGATTGCCGTGAGAGCTTTTATAAGGCGATAGGGAAAGCTATCGATCTGGGAACAAAAGATGAAACAGAAATTGAGATAATCACCCCAATAATTCATAAAAAGAAATCTGAGATAATCAAATTGGGAGTGAAGCTGGGTGCTCCCCTGGAATTGAGCTGGAGTTGTTATAAGAACAATAATATTGCCTGCGGGAAATGTGATAGTTGTATGCTGCGTATTAATGCCTTTAAAAAAGCCGGCATTAGAGATCCGATTCCTTATGAGATAGAGATAGATTGGGGAATAAATTAAACACCGAAAACACCGAATACACTGATTTTTTATAAAATATTTAGGGGGATTGTATGGTTGAGTTACTTTATGTAGATCTAACAGAAAAGATCAGACAGGCTGCATTTGAAGTGCATGAGTACTTTGGATGTGGTTTTTTAGAAAAGGTATATGAGAATGCTTTAAAATACAAGTTAGAATTATTAAGTTTTGATATTAAACAACAATTTCCGATTCCTGTTTATTTTATTAATGATACAAAAGTTGGTGATTATTTTGTTGATTTATTTGTTGAAAATAAGATCATTATTGAACTGAAGACAGTTTCTTCTTTAGATAAAATTCATTTTGCTCAAGTAAAGAATTATTTAAAAGCGACCAATATTAAGTTAGGATTGTTAATAAATTTTGGAACTCAAAAACTCCAATTCAAAAGAATAATTTTATAAGTATTTTCGGTGATTTCAGTGTTTTTCGGTGTTGAATAATATGAATAGAATAAAGATTGTTGGTGCAGGACTGGCAGGAAGCGAAGCTGCTTTGCAGCTTGCTGATAATGGTTGAAAAATAGAACTTTTCGAGATGCGTCCTCAAGTGCAGACGCCTGTACATCACACAGCAGATTTTGCCGAACTGGTTTGCAGTAATTCTTTAAAGTCAAAATTGATAACAACTGCTTCGGGACTCCTGAAAGAAGAGATGAAATTATTGGAATGCAAACTTCTTCCTATAGCTGAAGAATGCAGCGTTCCAGCCGGAAATGCCCTGGCTATCGATCGTGAACTTTTTGGTAGAAAAGTCACAGCGCTTATTGAATCTCATCCGAACATAAAAGTTCATCGTGAAGAGATAAAAAATCTAACAGATGAACTGACCATTGTTGCAACCGGTCCCCTTACTTCGGAGAATCTAACAAAGAACCTGATTGAAATTATTGGGAATGAACAACTCTATTTCTTTGATGCGATCGCACCGATCGTTTCTGCGGAGAGTTTAGACAGAAATATTATTTATGAAAAAACACGATACGATAAAGGCGAAGCTGATTATCTGAACTGTCCTTTTTCAAGAGATAAATATTTCCAATTTGTAGAAGCATTGAATGAAGCGGAAAAACACGAAGCAAAGGAATTTGAATCCGAGTTCTTTTCAAATGTTGATTTCCAGTTTTACGAGAACTGTACTCCCATCGAAGAACTTGCAAGGCG
>DAOUUD010000210.1 GCA_030668345.1 Candidatus Cloacimonadota bacterium
ACCTTTGGTGATGAAGGCCATTCCGGGCTGGGTTTGTATATCGTTAATAAAACCATGGATAGTTATGGCGGCAGTGTTTTTATTGAAAACAACCATCCCAAAGGAACAATTTTTATTTTAACGTTCAAGAAAGTTGGGTAGGAATTAAATAAATTTCCTACTCCCAAAACTTCCTGTCCAAACTTCTGTATTGTACTGCTTCGCTGATGTGTTTTACATTGATATAACGTTTGAGCTCACCTGAAATAATAGTATTAACTGCGTTGCTATTTCAAAAGCGAGTTTATTCAGCTCTGGTAAGTATCATAGTATATTCGCCTGTTTTATCTTCAGGAAAATCGGAAGGATAATTGCCATCAGGTGAAGTGCAGATCTCCAATTTATTATCCGGTAAAATTTGGATAATTCCAAAACGGTTTGTCCACTCAGAACCGGGACAATTACCCGGACATAGCTTGATAGTTACAGGTGATGTTTTACAATTTAATTCAAATCCGCCTTTTGTGCCGCCACCTGATCCGTCATGAAACTTCTCATTCATGTCATATTTACCGTTTTCATCAAATGTAATATCCCCGCTCACGGCGCGTTTGTTTGATGCAATTTCCCATTTTCCTACAATGAGTTGAGTGATGTCTTTAGAGATGCCTTCTTTCATCGTCGCCTCCTGAGAGGCTTGTTCTACTTCTTGAGCATAAATTGTGCCGGTAACAACAAAGATGAGAACGAAAAAACAAAAAATCTTAAAACGATTCATAGCTATTCCTCCTGATTTTTTTAATTGAACACCATACAAAAAAATCGCATCATTTTCGATGTCAATATTATTTCTTACAATTGTTTCAAATTCATCTGTAGCATCACTCCCAAAATTTCCTGTCCAGACTCCTGTACTGCACGGCTTCGCTGATGTGAGCTACGGTTATTTTTTCGTTACCTTCCAGGTCGGCAATGGTGCGTGACACTTTCAGGATGCGGTCGTAAGCTCGGGCGGAAAGTCCCATTTTATCCATCGCCATTTTTAGAATGTTCTTACTATCCTCATCCAATTGACAATGTTTGCGTATCTGCTTGGGATTCATCTGGGAATTACTGTAGATCTTTTCTTTCTTAAAGCGTTCCAGTTGTATATCCCTGGATTTATTAACCCGCTTACGGATATCGATTGATTTCTCACCGGTGGGAAGTCCGCTGAGTTCCTCATATTTTACAGCAGGCACTTCCACATGAATATCTATTCTATCCAGAAGCGGACCGGATATCCGGGAACGGTAACGCTGAATATTGGCAATGGGACAGGAGCAGGTATGGCTTTCCACATTACTGCCAAAATAACCGCATGGGCAGGGATTCATGGAAGCAACCATCATAAATTTGGCAGGGAATTCCAGGCTTTGGGTTGCTCGTGAGATTGTTACAACTTCATCTTCCAGGGGTTGGCGTAGAACTTCCAAAACAGATTTTTTAAATTCTGGTAATTCATCCAGGAAAAGAACTCCGTTGTGAGAAAGAGAAACTTCGCCGGGTTTTGGATAGCTTCCACCACCAATGAGAGCTACATCACTGATAGTATGATGCGGAGAGCGAAAAGGCCGTTCAGCTACTATTCCCTGCCTGCTGTTAATGAAACCGGCAACCGAATGAATTTTTGTAGTTTCCAAAGATTCTTCCAGGGTTAATTCGGGTAATATAGTTGGAATCCTGCGTGCTAACATGGTTTTTCCGGAACCTGGAGGACCGATCATGAGAACATTATGCCCACCGGCAGCAGCAACCTCTAAAGCTCTTTTCACATGGAATTGTCCTTTTACATCGTACATATCCACCGGACTCTCATTTAATATTTTAAAGATCTCTTCTATATCAACTTTGGTCGGTTCGATCTCGATCTTATCTTCCAGAAAGTTTACAACCTCATTTAGAGATGTAGCCGGGTAAACATTAAGTTCTTCTATAACTGCAGCTTCCCGTGCATTTTCATAAGGTAATATAAGACCGTCCATGCCATCTTTCCAGCAGGCAACGGCAATGGGAAGTACTCCACGAACAGGACGCAAAGCACCATCCAGAGACATTTCGCCAATAAGCGCGTATTTTTCCATCTTTGTTGTTTTTATCTGATGTAAAGCCTGGATCAAAGCCAGAGATGTGGGTAGATCGAGTGCAACTCCATCCTTCTTAATATCTGCCGGAGCCAGGTTTACTGTATAACGATGAGTGGGAAAACGAAAACCGGAATTCTTTATCGCCGCCGATACTCTATCCCGGCTTTCCTTCACAGAATTAGATGGCAATCCTACAATGTTGAATTTATATAATCCACCTTTAACATCTGCTTCTACTGTTATTTGCTGGGCATCGATCCCCTGAATAGCATACGAAATTGTTCTTCCGTACATAAACACTCCTCAATATAATTTTATTTTCCAATTACCGCTGTTGTGGTTTTCCTGTATGTTTTTTCCGATTCCCGGGAAGTTGCTTCCAAAAGCAGGATATAAACTCCCACAGGAAGATTTTTACTGTTTGCATCCCGACCATCCCAGATGATCTCACCTTCAGATGCTTGCAGCGTTTGATCAACAAGCTTTTTCACCAATCTTCCTTTCAAATCAAATATCCTGATGGTGACTGTGCTAATTGTTTCCGGTAATTTAAAACTTATAATTGTTCTTTCGTCTCTGTAGGGAGAAAATGGATTGGGGTTCACAGAAAGTCTTGCCACAGTGGGTAACAATTCCACATAAATGCTGTTTATGTCTCCGGGAGTGCAACCAGCAATGGAAGGTCCCCAATTTTCTTCAGTGGCAGGTAAATATGGATTTACTCTTTCTATGGAAATCCCGTCTAATTCATCGTTCCATTCCGGCAGGAAAAAGAAACTCTCAATCAGGTTTTCATTTTCATCCAGCAGTGTTAATTGTTCTCCTTCGTTTGAAAGAGAACCCAATCCTGTAAAAATAACATTTCCCTCTAAGCCGTAATGTGTCTGCAGGAATTGAGCATCTTCTTCCGAACTTGTAATAAGGAAATAGTCGCTTTCCGAAAAAGGAAGAAGGAGTGTATCTTCATCAACAACTATGGAAATTTCTTCAAGATATGAAATATAAGTATTTATCTTTATCTCCAGCCATTCCGGTTCTTCACCATCCGTATCGTACATTATTTCGTTTATTACAAAAGGAAGAGC
>DAOUUD010000200.1 GCA_030668345.1 Candidatus Cloacimonadota bacterium
ACGTGAAGCACGGATCGAAAAAGAAAAACCCACCATTGCCAGTGTGTATTTGAACAGGCTGAATTATCACTACAAACTGCAGGCAGATCCAACGATTGCATACGCTTTGGAAGAACAGGGTAAAACCAGAAAGAAAATTTATTACAAAGATCTGAATATAAATTCTCCCTACAATACATACAAGCATTATGGCCTGCCACCTACTCCTATCTGTAATCCTTCTGTTAGCTCTATTCATGCGGTTCTGGAGCCCGAAGAAACTGATTATTTCTTCTTTTTTGCTACCGGAACAGGTCGACATGAATTTACTAAAACATACGATCAACATATAAATCAGCAAAGAACTATAAAGAATAATAATGGAAGATAATATTTTATTGCACTTGGTAATAATCATATTTTTTCCCAAAATACATGGAGCCATCTCCAAAAAAAATAAAACAACCCCCGGTAATAGGAATGCTGTTTCTGGGAATAGCATTAGTACCTACTTCCCTGCAATTCTTAGAACCTGATTCAGATTAATGTCATCAAATGAGAACATTTTACTTGACGATGTAATTCAAAAATCTGATTTTTTGTTGCAGGAGTTTTAATGAAAAAGTTGATATTATTGTTAACTGTCTTGTTTTTCAGTCGATTATATGCAATTGAATACCAGATAAATCTTACCTGGGACGAGTTTGAAGGTGAATGCAATGGATTCATGAGTGGTTCTATCGGAAAAGAACATGCTTTTGTAAGCGGCGGTGGAGCACAGGAAGTATTAGACGGCAAGCTGGTTTCCGTAGGTGAGGGTATGACCATGGAATCCAAGCAGGTCTTTAAAGTGAATTCAGATGAAGGTTATTTTACTTTCTGGATAAAAGATAAATTTGCTGACGATGATATGAATATTGATCCTACCCTCATAGCCCGTTCCAAACCCATGATTTCCATTTACAAAGGAAAAAATCTGATAGACCTGATCAAGATTCCAGATGGAGCAGGACTTGCCTGCAAAGTATTTACGCTAGACGCTTCCACCGGTGAGGTTGATCTTGAAATAGAATTCTATCCCAAATCCCGCATCATTGTAGGTAGAGTAGTAAATGCAGTTACGGGTGAACTGCTTACTGATGCCGGTATAAGCATTGAAGATTATATGCATGATACCAGTATCGATAAAACTGATGAAACAGGAATTTTTATTTTTGATGTCGAGGTAGGGCAATATACGCTGAGTGTAACAAAAGAAGGATTTATCGGTATGACTGTTACCACCAGGATGGGAGCAGACGAAACACCACGAGAAGTTATTTGCGCTTTATCACCCGAGATCAAAGAATTCCGAATAGTCCTTACCTGGGGCAGCAGACCCCGCGATCTGGATGCACATCTCAGTGGACCCAATCCTGATGGAGGTGATTTCCATATCTGGTATCGAAATAAGATCCTGATTGCCGGAAAAGACTTCCTGGATAGAGATGATACAGATAAATACGGTCCCGAAACAATTACTATTTACAAACCTGCAACAGGTGATTATTATTATTCCGTGTATGATTATTCCAACAAAAAGAAGAAAAGAAGCAAATACCTTTCTCGCAGTAATGCCCTGGTGCAAGTATATGGACAAAATAAATTACTTGCCAGTTTTGATATACCTCAAAATATTCGGGGCAATTGCTGGCATGTGTTTAAAATTAATGAAGTACACGAAATTATTCAGATCAATGAAATCGATTTCGTGAAAAATGAAAGAGATATTCAATAAAAGGAGGAAGTATGAAAGTGTTTAAGATCATTGTATTGTTATTGATCGTTGTATTTGTTATCACCGCATGTGGTGGAAAAGGCGGTCCAAAAGGTGTAAAAAAAGTCTATTATCCGGATTGGTGGCAAAAGCAGGATAACGCAGAGTATGTTCAAACTTATGGAATGGCAACCAAAGTTTCTCAGAATTCATCTTACGATGCTGCTTATGCAAATGCCATGCTGCAAGCTGCACAGTATGTGGAAACTTATGTGAAAGGTATGGTAAAGAATTACGAAGAAGAAGCTGGAGTTAATGATCCGCAGGTTCTGGCTCTTACCAGCAAAGTTGTGAAAGCTGTTGCCAACGCCAAGTTTACTAATGTGATGGTAACAAAACAGGAAACTATCATTAACGAAGATAATCGTTATCAGACTTTTGTACGAGTAAGCGTTCCCAAAGAAGCGGTTAACAAAAACATGATGAACCAGATCAAGAACGAAGAAGCTCTTTACAACCAGTTCAAAGCTTCACAAGCGTTTGGTGAGCTGGATAAAGAAATTGAAAAGTACGACGAATAAAAAAAGAGCTTAAGATTACTTTTACGCCCGATGGTAATCGGGCGTTTTTTTTATTCCAATTCCAATTTCTCCCGTTCCAGTATTTCATAAAATTCAGAGGCGTTATTTTTTGATACATTCCCCTGTGGAACAGTTGTAATTCTTAGTTTATTGAAATACCCGTAAAGCTGATATTCTATAATATCTCCATCATTCACATTCGCACTTGCTTTGGCAATTTTGTCGTTTATTTTTACCAGGTTCTTATCACAGGCCTTTTTGGCTATACTGCGTGTTTTCACCAGGCATAATTTGTTTAGTAGTTGATCGATTCTCATTTTTAAATTCTTCCTGCTTTTCTTATGTTCCCTCTATTCGATTGAAGAGAGGGACAGTAGGGTGAGTTTCCTATTTCATTTTCAATTCCTTAAAATATTCCGATTGCCTTATCCCTGAATAACTGAAGAGGGCAAAACCGGCGAAATTCATTTTTTGGGAAAGTATGATCTTTTCATTGATTTTATAAGTAGGATATTTCTTAGATTCACTCCAGCTTTTTAATCCAACCACAATTTTATCGTTCATATCCAGGTTGGAAAGGTAAGTCAGTTGTTTTTCAAGGTGAGAAGTAGAAGTAGTATAAGCCATCAGGTAAACCCTATCGATAAATCCCTGCTCCAGCCATTCAATCCAGTTCTGGGAGTAATATTCCCGGGCATCATCAGGATCTGTCAATACCGCTGCTGTAACCTGCAGATGTTCAGAAATAGCTTTGACCTTATCATAAACTTTTTGCACAAAATTGCTTACCTGCTTTTCTTTCCAGTTCTGCCAGTTTTTTGCATCCTGAAGTTTGATATCCTGTTTATATTTTTCCACTGCCAGTTTATTATAACCGTAATCCTGTCCCGGATAACGGATATAATCCAGGTGCACCCCATCGATATCGTAATTTGCCACAATATCCATCAGCACATTGAAAGTGTAATTCTGAACTGCAGGAATTCCCGGATCGAAGAAAGCACCTTCCAATAG
>DAOUUD010000186.1 GCA_030668345.1 Candidatus Cloacimonadota bacterium
CAATCCGTTGAATGTAACAATTAAGTCATCTTCTTTAAAATTAAGATTAAATAAAGGTTTAGATGAAAAACGATTTTCTTCATATACAGATACAATTTTTTCTATTACTGGATACTCATTACCAGATATTTTTAATAAATCAGTTATTTCGATTGTTTCAAAAGAATTTGCTTTAAGATTGATAACATCGATTTGACGAGGAGAATATCGCAGGATCTCATCAGAAGTAATATTAACTTTCAGATTAGGTTGTCCCGGTGCAGTTAAAATTGGATAATCATCGCTTAATCTGTCTACAGATCTAGTACCCAATCCCGGAACCATTCGCACTAATCCATCTTCTCTTTTTATTCTGGGTGACCATCTAAATTCATTATTACTGAAGGCAACTCCTGCATAAGAAGGTAAAAAGTAATCACCTACTTTTGTTCCTACAACTTCCTGAATTATTAATGCCATCTCTTCATGAAAATCAAGTAACCCACGTTCTTTTCTATATTCGATCGGATCAGGTCCAAAGGTAGAAGCATATATTTCTGCTACAGCATCCATTAATGCATCCAAACGTTCTTTTTTTGAACCCTGGTTTGCTAAAAACAGACTTTTGTATTTTCCTGAGAAAGATGCTCCTACTCTATCTTCTAATAAACTGGAACTTCTCACAACTATCGGCTTCTCTCCAAAATCGTCTAAAGCAAGTGATAACCCATTTATTGTATCATCAGGAAAATAGGAATTCTTAAAAATCTGAATGATATTACCGTATTCTTCACGGATTTGTTCTATTGATTTATATTTCTGTTCAAAAGCTTCCTCAAGATTGTTATAATGAATAAAATATTGCATTGTATCGGATGTTACACACCAGGTTTTGGGAATTTTAATATTCAGATTTTGATCATCATCTCCTTTTGCGTTTTTCAGAATATTATAGGCAAGAAATATGCCAGCGCTTTTCCCGCCTAATTTGCCATGACTATTCTGCGGGAAGATAATGTGTTGCATAATATAATAAAAGTCTTTGATATCCACATAATTCTTGGCAATATTAATGAATTCGAGTTGTTCTGTAAAAAGTCTGTAGAGCAATAGAACATTTATATTTTTGTTAGTAGATAAAGATAATTCTTTCTTATCGAGACCAAGATGACGATAACGACTAATAGCATTCTTGATATCATTGAGAGAAGAAGCCAGGCTTTCAAGTGCTAAAACTAAGAAATCTATTTTATCTTCTTGAATCCATTTTTGAAAGTTGATCAGTATATCCTCATCACTCAGATATTCGGAGGCTATTATAAAAACCTGGTCACTTAGATCGGTCATTGATTCGATATCTCTTTTCTTACTTGGAATGTTTAAATCAAAAGTTGAACTTGTGGTTTTTGAATTTTTTTCACCCTCAAAAGAAAGTAGTAACTTCCTCGCTTTATCTATGCCTATCCAGCATAAGTAGTTCATCATTTTCCTGGATATTCTTAAAAACAAACTGGAATCTGTAGCTTTTATCAGATCAATAATTATTTTCCAATCCTTTTTTTTATGACTTTCAATAGCTTCTTTTACGGTGTCCAGTTCTCTGACAGTTTGCTTTAACTTTTTATGATAAATATAGTTACCTACTCTTTCAGCAATTGTATTTAATAATTTTTTTTCGTCAGGTAAGAATGGATCTTCCTTACATAATTCAGTTGAATCAATATAATAAACCTGAATTTTTCCTACAATTTTCTTTTCTACGATAATGTTTGCACTTAGAAAACAGTCTGTTTTCTTAAAACCACCAGATTGAAATACCAGATTTCTATAATTTATTCTTGCCTTACAAATCTTACTATATTGCCAGCCTGATGGAATTGCTTTAATTAACTTTTTAAAGACAAATTCAAGCTCTGCATCATATAATTTTAGAATTTTTTCAACATTGTATAAACAGTTTAATTCTTTTGCTCTTTCATTAAGATTTTCTATTAATAACTCTAAACTCTTATTTTGTTTTTTCATTTTAATATCACTCCTGTTCCATTGCGTCCATCCACCTTTACTTCCAAAGGTGATGATAATTGAACATGTTGCACGAATTTTGTTTCAGTAATGATTTTTTGCTTTAAAAGCCAATTCCAGTCAATTTTTATCTTTTGAGTATTCTTGCATGAAAAATAAAAAATCCCAAAGCTGGTTATGTTATGGAAGAAATGAGAACCCTGGCTATAATCCGGATTCATATCCGGTAAGCTGGATTCCACGATAACTTTTGCACCGGATATTTGATTCCAAACAACAGGAATTCCTAACCATGGATCTGAAGATCCCCACCTGCCAAAACCAATTAAAATGTAATTAAGATTTTTATCGACCAGAGAAGAATTTATCTGCTCTATTTCCTTTGCCATTGCTCTTGTATATTCAGCCCGGAAATCGTTTGGCTTGATAAATACAATGTCTTTGATCGTATCATTTATGCCATTACCCATAATATGATTGGAATAAATAAATATCTTATCCTGCTTGTAATCTTCGATATGAACTTCAACAAATTTATTTGAAACAACCATAGGTCTTACCTGTAAAAAACCAAATCTGGCGGATTGTATTTTGTCTGGTTCATAAGACATCGCAAATTCAATTTCAACTTCTGTCTGAAATTTTTCTTCTGAAATCTTTAATATTTTCTTAATGATCTCATTTAATTGTATGATCTTTGTTTTTAAGATCGGTGCAAATGTAATAACTCTTGGTCCATAACCGGAAATACCGGAATAGATACGATCAGATTGAAGATCATAGGTAGAACAGATGTTTTTAATAATATCGTCTTCTTCTGCTTCCTTCAGCGTGTGCTTCTCGAGGTATTCTGTTTCTTTAATAGGATCGTATTCAGAAGGTTTCCCCATATTCACGGTCCAAAACTCAGTTTGAGTCATCTTCAACATATCATTTGTAGAATTATAAGGTGGTGGAGCAGTAGGAAATTCCGGTGAATAATTCCACACTTTCCCTCCATCTACAATTGATTTTCCTAACCCCAAAGCAAGGCTCACAACTCCGCCTTCCGGTTTAGATTTTCCTGTGGGATAAAAATTATATGACCTGGCAACACCGGATATAGCCGGATAAAATCTATTTCCATATTTTTCACCAACAATTTCCTGAATTACAACAGCCATTTTTTCTTGTTTAATATCTTTTTTTATTGCTTTAAAATAGTTCTTGGAACTGCTGAAAAAAGTGGAAGCGTAAACAAACTTTATTGCTTCTACTAATTTATGGAAACGAGTTTTAGTATCAAACTGATTATTGGGGATCATTTTCGTTTCAAAAATTCCTGCCAGAGGTTCATACATTTTATCTTCGAATAAGCTTGAGGATCGAATAGCCAGAGGTTTATGAATTTTAGAAATGAGACTGAACAGATCGCCATCTATAAAAGCCGGTAAACTTGCTTTCTGGAAAGCATTTGCGATTATATCATCTGATTGATCGGATAAGGCAAGACTATAAAGGTCATTTTCTTTCATGAAGATATCAAAGATATCTGTTAAAATAACTGTCATTTGTGGAATATCAACAGTAATATCGATGTATTTATTGTCTTTAAAAACAGAATCTATTGTATCTTTCATCAAGATCAGACTGGAAGCTTTACCACCCGGTTCATCATTTC
>DAOUUD010000173.1 GCA_030668345.1 Candidatus Cloacimonadota bacterium
ACAAGCAAAAGGAATTCAAAGCAGGGAAAAACAAGTTCCATAATTCAGCTTTAGGGCGCTATCTGAGTATGCTTCTATATAGGGCAGAGGGCAAAATGGACGATGCCCGTATTGATTTGGACAAACTGAAAGATGCCTGGAGGTTACAATCCCAGATCTATAACTTCAAACAACCGAACCTGGATAATTGCCTGGAAAAAAACGATAAAGTAAAAGTGAATTTTTTCTGCTTTACTGGCAGAGCTCCCGACAAAAAAGCAAACACGCTCTATATTCATACGGAAAAAAATCTGATAGTCATAGGAACAACTAAGGAAAATCCAAAAGGTAAACAGAATCTGGAGACTCTGGATCTGATTCCCTGGCAGGGTGTAGCAAAAGGTTACCATTTCAAATTCCAGCTACCCTTCATGAAAGCACGAAAATCTAATATTGGGAAAATAAAAATAGTTGTGGATGGAAAAACTGTAAAAGAACTGGAAATGATCGAAGATATCGAAAAAGTGGCATTTGAAACCTATAAGATAAAAGAACCACTTATCTACCTGAAAACCATCACCAGAACAGTGGCGAAGGGATTATTTGCAACTAAACGAAAACAGGAGATGGAGAAAAAAATTGAAAATCCTCTTTTAGGATTTGCTGCTCGTATTGCTACGGATATAGCCGTGGATGCCACCGAAAATGCTGATCTCAGGATCTCCCGTTTCTTCCCGGCTAAGGCACTGATCGGTGAAATTGAACTCACTCCTGGTGTTCATAACATCAAGATAGAATATTATTCCAATAAAGGAACTATTCTTTTTGTTGATGATCTTGGCAGCTGTGAATTGAAAGCTAAAGGATTAAATTTATTTGAATCCTGTTACCTGAATTAAATAGAGAGGAATAAAGAAATGAAAAGAAGCATTTTATTAATTTTATTGTCAGTTCTTGTACTTTCTTGTGCTGCTCATGCCAAGAAGAAAAAAAGTAAAGCTCCTCAATGGTTAGAAAATCCCAAAGCTGTTTATGCCGAGCACATGTATCTATCTGCAATTGGTGAAGCAGATTCACGGAGTGAAGCTGAAAATATGGCTGCTGGAAATCTGGCGAAGATATTCGAATCCAAAGTAAAAACCGATGAAACGGTTCTGCAACGATATATGGAACTTACAAAAGGTGATGAATCTTCTTATGAAGAACAGACGGATGTAACAAAGAACGTTAACATTCAGGCAGAGCAAACTTTATTTAATATTCAGTTTGCAGAAAGCTACACAAACGAAATGGGACGTGTTTTTGTACTGGCTTATCTTGATAGGATGAAAACGGGAGAGATCTACGAAGAAAAGATAAATGGGAACTCGGAAAGAATTAATTATTTTGAAAAAGAATGTGATGATTCTAAAAACATCATGTTTAAATATGCAGCTATGAGTGCAGCTTCCATGGTTAGTTTGAATAATGAGGTTCTGTTGGAACAGCTTGGCATAATCTTTCCTACATCCCGGGAAATGTTAGATATAAATTATAATCACAACGATATCATAAAGAAAACTGCTGAAATTGCCAAACAAATAAGTTTTAAAATAAACATAAAGAACGATGATGAGAACAAGGTTACCATTCTGGTAGAAGAATTAATGAATGACCTCGGTTTTGTCCTTTCAGATGAAAATCTTCTCGTAATTCAGGGTGAGGTAACATTCGAAGATACTGATCTGGATAGAGAACAGAAATTTGTACGTTATGAATTGCAGCTTCAGGTAATCGAACAGAATGGAGTTACCATAGTTACCCTGGACGAAAAAGGCAGGGAAGGTCATGTTTCCTATACAGAAGCAAAAGCCCGTGCTGTACGCACCATTGAGAAAAAGATAAAAAAAGTGCTGAAGAAAAAACTGATAGCCTACTTTGATGGGCTGGTTACAAAATAGACTTGAGTTAAGTTGTTCGACCGGACAATCTTGACTTAAGTTTTCTGGGTAAAGGGCAATATGAAATCCTACCGCAAAGAACTCTGGTTCAATACACAAAGCCGTAGACAGCTAATTAACATCACACCAGAGATAGTACAATGTCTGGCAGAAAGCGGCATCACAGAGGGTATTTGCCTGGTTAATGCCATGCATATTACCGCCAGCGTTTTCATTAATGATGATGAGAGCGGTTTACATAACGATTTTGATAAATGGCTGGAAAAATTAGCTCCCGAAAAACCATATTCACAATACCAGCATAATGGCTTTGAAGATAATGCCGATGCTCACCTCAAACGTACGATAATGGGTAGGGAAGTGGTGGTTGCAGTTACCGATGGTAAACTTGATTTCGGACCCTGGGAACAGATATTTTATGGTGAATTTGACGGAAAACGTAAGAAACGGGTTCTCGTGAAGATCATTGGAGAATAAAACAGGAAAACTTCCGGAATAACCAGGGAAAAGATCAGACTATCCGGGGTGATTGGTTGAAACAAAAGAAAAAGAATTGAGTATTAAATCCAATTTGTAAATCATTCCTTTTTATCTTTATCCCATAAAATTTTTAGTGCATTTTCAATTTCATTCTTTTTAATTGAAATAAGAAAATCCTCTTGAGCTTGTATTGCATTATAGATATTTCTTTTATGAGAGCTAATAATAACTGAGATTGCAGTAACGATAAGTGTAAAAATACTTATAAACAATAATCTAGTTATATTAAAATCAAAAAAATTATATTTCAAATGCATTGAACTTTTGAAAAAAATCATTAATGCAATCATAAAGATTTGTGGAACATAACCGATGATTCCAATGATATATCTAGAATCATAGGAATTGAATTTTTTTGATAAATTATTAATAAGTAGTTCAAAATGGTATGATGGACATTTTTTCTTTGTGTAAATTCCAATATCTATTGCTTGCTGATAATATTTATTTTTCAGTTTTTCTTTCATTTTATCTTTCATTTTAGTTTTCGTATTATCTGATAATACAGCTTTCTTTTTATCTCTCTGGTTAAATTTTATAAACTCTCTTTCAATATATTTCTCAAGATCGTCATTACTAAACCAGCTTTTTACTTTTTCCAATGTATTTGGGTGACAATGAAAACCCTTAAATCGAAATTTATCGTATACTTGATATATAATCCATCCAACTGGTATTGCAATTAAAAATCCAGCTAATGCTATTGAATGAATATTCGGAATAATATAAGCAACAATGTAACTTTTTTCTAAAATTGAAACCACAATAATAAATACGTAAATGAAAGATAAATATCCCGGTATTTCATATCGGAAAAAATGCCTAATTTGATTCATTTTAACCTCCTAAATTATTAAAAATTATATTTAAAATTTATAACCTATTTCGATTGATTTGGGAGATGCTTTTCTGCAAATAGGAAAAACCTTGAGAAGGTTAAGAAAACCCCTCTTAATCTCCCCTTACAAAGGGGAGCAAATCATTCGCAAGGTCATAAATATAATTTAAAGTTTATTTAATAAGCAGCATCTTCCTTATTTTGTGATATTTCTCTGTTCTCATGTTATAGAAATACATTCCGCTGGCTACAGTTTTACCGCTGTTATCCTTGCCATTCCAGATGGTGAAATGGTAGCCGATGTTCTTATATTCATCTACCAAAGTGCGTATCTTCTCACCCTTAATGTTGAATATTTCAATTTTAACTCTGCTCGCATCTTTCATAGAGAAGTGTATTGTAGTTTCCGGGTTGAAAGGATTGGGAATATTCTGCTGAAGTTTAGTTATTTGCGGGATCAAGACAGGATCTGAAATCACACCTTCCTGTACGTGAACCAGCCAGGTTTGACCTACATCGAATTCACCATCGGAAGCAATAGCATCTACATTGAAATCTCCGGGTTCCGTAAATTCGTAATTCAAAGTTTCTGTTATCTCGGTTTGTAGTTCAAGATTCACATACCAGCTATAGGTAAGCTCACTATAGATATCTTCCACTTCGATATAGAATGTAACTATTGTATCTTCAACCACTAAGAATTCCA
>DAOUUD010000066.1 GCA_030668345.1 Candidatus Cloacimonadota bacterium
CCGGAACCACTTATCCGGTTAAGATTGAATCCGGCTGCGCTCCAACTGTCATCATAAATGATGGTTTGAGATGTAAAAGCCATTGTTGAGATTGCAAAAAGAACTGTTAGAATTGCAATTCTTGTTCTTTTCATAAGTTCACTCCTGTTTTATTATTTTAATAGAATTATTTTTTTGACGCTTGTGTAATCTGATCCACTACTTTCAGCATCAAAGATGGAAAAGAAAATTCCACTGGAAACGTTCCTGCCACTTTCATCTTTACCATTCCAGGTAACTTTGTGATAGCCTGCCTGGATTTGTCCGTTTACCAAACTGCGTACCTTTTGACCTTTGATGTTGTAAATAGAGATAGAGACTTTTGCATCTTCTTTCAGACCGTAACTTATGGTAGTTTCCGGGTTGAACGGGTTGGGATAGATACTTATAAGTTCAGTTGTTACAGGTAGAATAGTTTCGTTTGCATTTGTCTGCACGTGTTCGATAACAGCATCTATAGAGAGAGCAGATTGATATCCCCCGCTATAGACCGCTCTGATATTATAAGTGTAAGTTCCGTTCGGAACATCAGGATCCAGATAGGAAGTTTCCATAATATCATCTGCTATCATAGTTAGATTGCGATATACTTTATAATGAGAAAAATCTCTGGTGGCTGGTTCATCCCAGGTTATGGAAATATCCAGTCCTTGAGTTGCAGCCTCCGGATTTTGAGGTACAGGAAGGATTAAGATTACAGATTCAATATTGGAAGGATCCGATTCTCCAACGTGGAACAGTGCTGTGATATAATATTCATAAACCCCAGCAGGTAGAACAGCATCTGTATAGGTAAGGATCGCAGGATCGTTGATCTCAGTTAGCTCCAAACTATTTTTGTAAACTTTGTATCCAGTAAGATCTCTTGTATTATCTGTACCACCCGGTTGATCCCAGGTAAGAACTATATCGTTGAAATTCTGGATCTCTGCTGTCAGGTTTTGGGGAGGGAACATCGGTGCATATGCTTCTATCGAGAAGTAACTGACCCAGGTATCTTCTGCAACTGCTTCCAATTCAAAATAAACCATATGACTATCAGGCATATCTCCGGCAGCTTCAATTGTAAATGCACCGGCAACCGTAACAATAGCACCAGCTGCAATATTACCAAAAATCTCAGTACCATCAACAATCGTTATATAAGGATCTGTTGTTGTTATTGTCACGATAACATTCGTTCCCTGATCATTGCCTATGTTTTCCACACTCATATCAAGATTTACAATTTCTCCATTTTCAAGAGAGCCATTACCGTTACCATTCTCTGTATCATCAATAACATAACTTTCGAATATAACAAACGGACCAGCAAGAGGAATAACGGGTATATCCTGCTGATAGGGCAGGAAGTTGTGAGAAGTAACCGTTACATGAGCAGTCCCGGGATTCTGTACAGGACCATCGAACTGAACTTGAACATTACCACCGGCATCGGTGAAACCATAAGCATAAATACTGCCATCATCGTTGCTCACACATACCCGTGCATTTTCCAGAGGACTGCTATTTCCCATTACAGAAACATCGAAAGTGGAAACTCCCAGGAACAACTGACCATCGTGAGTAACAGCCAAGTCCTCGACCTGAAGTGTCCATGGTTCTATCGAGCTATCACCCAGCCATAGATAAGTTCTCACGTTAGATTCACCGATCGAGCCATGCAGATTGACTACAAACACATTGGCATAATTTGTTATATAACCAATGTTATTAATGCCCTGATCGAAAATGGCCTTATACATCTCCTTATCATAATCATGATTAGGAATAGTGTAAGAAGGTTCGATAGCACCGTTGATAGCAATTGCTGCTACCGGGGATTTCATAAAAGACTCTGCCAGGCAGTTACCGTTGTAAGATACGATTTCCATATTACTGCAGCACACATCAAACAGCACAAAATACCTGTTGGCATTAGTTAATTGCATAATATGCGTATTTGTAAAACTACCGGAAGCTCCCCATTGCCAGAATTCGGTTTCACTGCCATGACCACGGTAATTGAAAATACCACCGGAAGTACCGTTAACCCAGTCTATAATATCCTGATTAGTAGCTCCCGCCCCGCCATAGCATTGCTCGAATATGGGTGTTTGCAGGGCATAACTATAAGTTCTAATCTGCTCTTTGCACAGAGTGTATTTCTGGGGATATTGTTCCAAATGTGCTACAAGAATACTATTCTCTCCCCAGTTAGTTGAAGTATCTGGAGCAAGATAATGATCCATAAGTTTCTGCATCTGATCATCTAATTCTGCGATGTTATCGTAGGTGATCCTGCCAATTGCCAGATCAGCATAAAAGTCGCTATTGCCATCCAGGCACACATACCAGGTATCCGAATATGTATCCGTCCAATAATTCATGGGTACATTATCCGGTCCGGCTGAACCATTTGGATAGGCATCCCCCACCAGCAGGACATATTCCAGATCATCGGAATTGTATAACTGATCGATATAATCTTTAATATTCTGGGGAGTTTCGAAGCCTGTTTCCAGAATTCTTACTTCTACAGGAAATCCCTGCTGGTTCTTCCAATCTACAAAAGGCTGAATGGAAGCAAGAGCATTTGTATTGGTAACGATCAAATACTTGATGTTTACTTCGCGGGTATTATCGATGGAATAGCCCAAAGAGCTGAAATTCAGAAGAGCAGAATTGTACATATTATTAAAATCGGTTGTCAGTGATTTATCTTTATTAAGGATATTCTCATCATCTCTGCCGTAAAATTCCACTTCGATACGGGCAGAAGTGATCACTTCCAGTTCGTCATGAGCAGGATTGTACCGGAAAGGAACAAAATGCAGTCCTGCGATCTTGACATCCCGCCAGATACCCGGATTTGCCAGGAATACATTTGCTTCCGGATATGAATTTTCAGAGTTATAGAAATCACTATCAATATCAAATTTCTGTGAAATCTCCTTATCCTTCAAAGGAGTTTGCAGTGGATAAACATTATAACCTGAAAGGGTTGTAGATGTTTCTTCCAGAATGCGCACTTTTACTTTCTGATTATCAGGGATACCGATGATCTCATTGATCATAGGCAATTCGGGTTTCCCCACATCGTGTGTGTTCTGGTTGTAATTCAATTGCAGTTTGTGATAAATTTCTCCATTTTCCTCGACCTCGGTTACCACCATACCAGGTACCGTAATTTCGAGCACTAACTTTGATTGATCCGATTCAATTACTGTTACCTCAGGCAATTGAACAGAAGAACTGGTAAATCCAACCCACTGTTCAGACGCACTTAAAGAAATAAAAAGCAACAACAATAGCCCCAAGACAAAACCTGCTTTTTTCATAATTCACCTCTTTTTTTATTATTTTAATAGAATTATTTTTTTTACGCTTGTGTAATCTGATCCACTACTTTCAGCATCAAAGATGGAAAAGTAAATACCGCTGGAAACGTTCCTGCCACTTTCATCTTTACCATTCCACGTAACTATGTGATAGCCTGCCTGGATTTGTCCATTTACCAAACTGCGAACCTTTTGACCTTTGAGGTTGTAAATAGAAATAGAGACTTTCGTATCTTCTTTTAAGCTGTAACTGATGGTAGTTTCCGGATTGAACGGGTTGGGATAGATACTTATAAGTTCAGTTGTTACAGGTAGAATAGTTTCGTTTGCATTTGTCTGCACGTGTTCGATGACAGCATCTGCTGATAGAGCAGACTGATAATCACCGCTATAGACCGCTCTGATATTATAAGTGTAAGTTCCGTTCGGAACATCAGGATCCAGGTAGGAAGTTTCCGTAATATCATCTGCTATCATAATAAGGTCACGATATACTTTATAATTGGAAAATGCTCTATTAGAGAGCTCATCCCAGGTTACAAGGATATCCAATCCCTGAGTTACAGCTTCCGGATTCTGAGGCACAGGCAAAATGACGGCTACAGATGCAGTATTGGAAGGCTCGGATTCTCCTTCATCGTAAACTGCAGTTACAAAGAAGTTATAATCTCCACTATCAAAAGGTGAAGCATAGTAAACTACTTCCGGAAGTACTTCTGCCAACCAAACACCATTCATATATATATTATAATAGAGCAGAATGCGAGTTAATTCATCAACTCTCATTTCCGATGTTTTCTTATTACCATTAATAGTATTTTCTGTTGCTGGAGCATCCCAGGAAAGTTCGACCTCATTATAATTCACAACTATTGCTTCAAGATTCTGTGGTGGTGCCAGAGTTCCAATATTGATGGGTGGAAAGACAATATAATCTATCCAGCCACAGTCACTTCCATTGCTAACTAATCCATCTTTAGTGTATTCCCATTTAAAGGTATGAGTTCCAGCAGTAACAGTATAAGATTCTTCCCCCCAGGCGATTTCACCATCCCATCTGCCTTGTTCATCACCATCAATAAAAAAAGCTAAATAATCATAATCGGTTCCATTAGGGTCATTTTCGCAAGATACTTTTTTGTAAAAGCTCAGTTCACCGGCAGATAGCACATCGACAGTAAGATACAGGGAAGAACTCTGGTTGTGGCTGATACTACCCGACCGAGCGCAATAATTGCCTTCATAAGCTCCTGTCGTTGTAAACCAATTAGCATTTCCACCGAACTGCCATTCAAAGCTCTCGAAATTATTGGTTTCAAAATCTTCAAATATAAGCCCAACGACTACAAATATTTCAAATGCATTTGTATAAGCTCCGGAATTTGCGGAAACATCGAGCACCAATTGAACTGTTTCCCCGATAGGCGTCGAACTATTAAAAGTTGCTGTGAAAATACCTGTAGAGGTCTGATTTGGTTCTAAATTTCCAAAATCTACAGTGTCAATGTCAAATACTACATACGGAGATGTTGAACTGAAAATTCCTGCAAGATCATTCGCAGTTGCATCTCCGTTATTTCTGAGAGATACGGAAATATCTACAGTTTCACCCGGATCGATCATTCCATTTCCATTACCGGTCGAATCATCGATCTCATACCCTATAAGAGCAATATAAACACCGGAGATTTGTTCCAGAGCTTCCACAGCATCCAGGTCAAATCCGGCATCAGGTGCAGTTTGAACGCCATCTCCATCATCTACTATCTTCACAAATTGAGCTTCTATCAAACTGCCATTAGCCAGATCAAATTCAGTAGTACCATTTCCAGTTCCCAGCGATTGCCAGGGTCCATCGATGAATTCTCCAACAAAACATGTATAGCCTTCTGCTGAAGTATCACCTTCATATATTTTTATATCATTTCCCGGTCCATCCTGAATCGGGTATTGCATATCAACCACTACCCAGCCGTTTCTGCCAATAGAATAATTTCTATCATCCGAAGCTCCAATAACTCCGGGTGTGTCGCCTTCATCGAGAGTATTATTCTCTGGGATCCGGCTGCTGCAAATTCTATGAGCAAACTGACCATCCTGCGGTGTAAGTTGGAAGTCCGTGGCTGTTGAACTATTGGCAGTAACCGTTACACCTGTGATCGTTTGAGTTTCATAGCCATTTGCCACGATGGTAATATCGTAAGTTCCCGGTAATACATATTTATGATAGTCACCCACAGCGGTGTCTGTATAAGATGGAAAATAATCGTTAATAAAAACTGCTGCCGTAACCGGATCGTCGGTGTTAACATCGGTAACTACGCCTTCCAGTCCATAACCGGAATATTCTATCATCGCCAGCATTGCCGGAACATTACGCTGATAATAAAGCTGAATTTCCCCGGTTGGAGGATGTTTGCTGTAAGATATTTCCATCGACCAGCTTATAGCACCGGCAGCACCATAATTTGTATCTTTTGTACTGCCATTAATGGGATACATTCCCGTGCAGCCCTGTCCATACGCCAAATTAGGATAAGTTGAGGTTGAGGAATATACACCAGCTAATTGAATAATATGACCAAAATCGGGACATTGATCGGCACGGTAACTCCAGGGGCAGGAAATATATTCTGTCCCGCTGTGATAGGTAGTATGAACTACGAATTGCCTGCCATAAGTTGCGTCACGAAGTGCTTTGGATTCTACCTGAGAAAAAGCACCGCTGCTTCCTCCCCAGCCATCCCACATATAACCTGAATCACGATTAAGGTCTACCCCGTTGGCATTTTCACGATCATCCGCAACACGACCATCAGGATTTACCATATAATATATCCAGATCTCACGGTTATCCACCAGGTAGGTAATATCGGGGTCAGCACCGTAATCACGGCACAGATCACGTGCAAAGCGAATGCAATTTTCGGCACATCCTACTTCATCACCATGAATTCCACCGTCGAACATTACTTCCGCTTCGTTCTCATCCAGAGATACGTTGTCACTAATCTTGAGAGCACCCAGTTCCCTGCCCTGCACGGAAGTACCAAACATATGCTTTTCACAGATGTCGGGAAACGTAGTTGCCAGGCTGTCTGCCAGAGCTACAATTTCTGCATAAGTATGATAAGCTTCCCTGGTGGGATCCATCGACTGCCAGAAATTCCTGGAAAATTCATTCAGGTCTTCCCGTTCGATCTTATACCTGAGTCCGATGGCTTTTATCATTTCAAGTTCGGATGGAATAACAAACAATAATGCTTCGCCATTGGGATAGACATCACCGTTCAAATGCAGTTCAGCTAATTTTGCGAGTTCCGATTGGTTGTTATAATAAACCCTCACTTCCATTTCGGCATTGCGCCAGGCGTGAGAAATGCTGATTGTTACAAATATTAATATTAATAAAAAAAAGAACTTCTTCATTATTTTTCTCCTATAATAAATTCTATATGTTTGAATGCAATATTTATTCCAGAATGTTAGAGTTAGAATTCCAAATATATTAAAGTCTCAAACTGATGGATAGTATTAAAAGAATAGAAATAATGTTTTAAAAAAGAATTAAATTTATTTATAAATCACATAATTTGGGTTTCATTTACCAGGAATAAGCCAGTCCCAAAGTAATTTCCCGTCCGAAGCATACATTGCCGGGGTTCTTGGTGTAAATGTTGTGTATATGCTCTGTTTCTTCATATGTAAATTCGGTACCGTCATAGTAGGGGGATCCGGTTTTAATATATGCAAATTCAATATTTTTTTTATCGAACAGATTATTGATCGTACAATATAGTTTAATTTTTTTATGATTTGAAAACCGAAAATTCTTGGTGATCTTCAGATGTGTAACATCCGAATAAGGTTTTCTAGTATCATTGGTTTCATAATCTAAAACACTGCGGTCGGTATAGGGAGTTCCAGAAGCGAAATTATAAAGCAAGTTAATGCTGAAGTCATCGCAAGGAAATTTAAACCCGGTAAATGGAATATAGAGTTCTTCTCCTTTCCTCACCTCCAGAGCCATATTGAATCCTATACTGTGTCTTACATCCCAATCCAGCGGAAACTCCCTCAGGCATTGCATATCCTGATTCTCATAATCTAAGACCCTGGCATCAGTACCTTCCGCCCAACCCAGGGAGTAGGAAAGCGATCCCACAATAAAGTTGGAAAGCATTTTCTGGAGATTGACATCTACTCCTCTTGCTATACCATAATTCTCAGAAACATATCTATACCATTTTACAGTGGGTTCATCCGGTTTTACAAACTTATCTATGCTAACGTAATTAAAATTCTTTTTATAATAAACTGTTATATCTGCCACGTAATCTTCATTGAATTGATGCTGCAGACCAACTTCACCGGTAATAGTAACCTGCGGGTCAAGTTCGGGATTGGCAATAATGACATTCATTTCTGGTTCTTCACCGGTAACTGCATCGAGCCAGGTTGCGTCTGCATATACATATTGCATCTGTGGAAGTTGATTCTGATAATTGAATGCAAAATGGAGCACATCTTTCATAGAGATAGCATGAGACACACCCAGCCGCGGAGAAACCATGACTTGAAAACGTTCATCTCTATCTATATTCACCCATTCATATTCATTAAAATAACCTAACATCTGGTACTTTCTACCCAGATACCACATATCAAGCCGCAATCCGGCGTTTACCACCAATCCTTCCCACTCCATTTTATCCTGTAGATACCAGGCATATTGCCACGGATCCGCAATGAAACCATATGTTTCACCTGATGCTGCTAGCGTAGCATCATAGATATCATCCAGACCATAATAATAATAATAATAGTATCCTGAGACGGGATTAAATAAATATATACTATCCTGTGGAATTGCATTATTTTCCAGATACCAGTTATAATGATAGATAGATATGTTCCAGGGACTGGTAT
Organism: Candidatus Cloacimonadota bacterium; assembly: GCA_030668345.1. GTDB lineage: Bacteria > Cloacimonadota > Cloacimonadia > Cloacimonadales > TCS61 > JACNIV01. The sequence continues at coordinate 8,289 of DAOUUD010000066.1, forward strand.
GTTTGAATTTTTCAATGTGATGCTTAATCACTTCCAAGCCGGTTTTAATATCATGCTCAAGAGTTAGCTGCCAGTTAAAATCTGCCTTCACAGTATATATCTCATTTTTATCATCAATATTTTCATCATAGATCGAACCCGGCATAACGAATTCATCTATTGAGATATAATAATTTAGCCAGGGAACATCATATCTCCAATGTCCAAGATAGATGTTATCACCGGCATATCCATCTTGTATCAGATAATCTATGCCAGAACATCCACCAGGAGGATTTTCGGCATAAAGAGCAAAGCTATCAGGATCTTTAGCAAAATAGCTATCCAAAGGAACTCCCCTGGGACCTTCTTTGGCTTGTTTGCGATATAAACCAGCTTTGATATTGAGAAGCATATTAGGATCGATCAGGTTATCATAGGTTATTACAAACTGCTGTTGCGAACTC
>DAOUUD010000052.1 GCA_030668345.1 Candidatus Cloacimonadota bacterium
AAGAGCTACTTCAAAAGAAGCATCTTTTTATTGATCGTTTTGCAACATGCAGTAATTCGATAGTAATAAATACCACTGGCAACCGATCTTCTTGCATTGTCTTTGCCATTCCAAACCACACCATAATACCCTTCCGGTTGAGAGCCGTCTATAAGCTGTTTTACAAGCTGTCCTTTCACATTGTAAATTTTCAGGCTAACCTTGCCTTCATGCGGCAGGCTATAAGATATAGTTGTGGTCGGATTAAATGGATTAGGATAATTACTGAGAGTAACTGTTTTCGGTGCAGGAACCATAGAAGAATCTTCCCGCAGATCGATAAACCAGGCATCATCACTCTTTTTTGTAGAAAGTTGTTTCATCACTATATTCGGATTGGAATAACTTACACAGTTGTAAGAAGAAATATGCTGGTTTTCACTCCTGCCACCATAATACAATTCAAGTTCGATATTACCCGGAGGAACAGACGTAGTGTAGGCATTGATCTGGGTGAGAGTATCTTCCACAACTACAGCACCAATACATATTCCATTCACGAATGCACCAATTTCCTGAGGCATGTTGTTCTCATCGAGTTCAATATAGATCGGGGTGTAGTCGGCTTGTTCTTCGAATGTGAAATATTCAGTTTCAGAATGAACTGTTCTTTCATCCTCAGGTGTACTGTTATCCCAGCGAAAACTTTGAATATCTTCTTCACATTTCACAATGACCATATCTCCATAAGAAAGTGTTGGTTCATGACCGTGTTGGACTCTATACCACCATTGACCCCAGAAGTATGTTGCTGTCCAATATTGATGCTGGATAAAACGAATATTGGAACCATCCCAGTATTCGTTGAAAGCATCACTCACATCCTGTGTTTCATCTAACCAATAACCTATCCAATTCCCTTCATCGCTGCCTGTAAGGAATATAGCTGTATTGTCAGGTTCTTTAAAGCCGGGTACATCGAGATCAGCATCATCATTCATATGGAATTTGAAACCTTGCGTACGCAGGAATTGCTGATCTGCATTTAACCATTCTTCAAGTTCAAAATTATATTCAATAACATAATCCTGTGCTAAAACAAAATCGAGAATTGTGGGATCCAGGATGTCTGCCAATACATTCCCGGCAATATCGGCATCATCAAGTACGGTATCCAACGCAGGAAAGCTGAGCCATTTCCAGCCGTCGTCTTCTTCCGGTGAAGGGAGTTCAATGATATCATATCTATGTGTTATGGCACAAATTGCACCAATATCTGCAGGTAGTATTTTCATATCCTTAGCTGTACAATCGATCAGGTGATCTCCGCTCATGGCAGCATTGAAAGCTGCTTCAAAATTAGTATAGTCCTGTCCGGGACCGAAATGGAGATCGGTTGAAAATAATTGTGCGTAAAAAATAATCAATACAAACAAAATCAAGTGTTTCATTTTCTTTTCCTTTGCTCGTATCTAAACTATTATCAATACTGAAATGAATGAATTGTATGTCAAATATTTTATTATTTTTCTAATTATTTTTTTAATTAATAGATTTCCAATCCGGCCTTTATAAAATGTCAGCTTGGCAAACTAGTTGAAAATGAGAAAACTCAATCGCTTTCTTATGAAGGATCTAAAAATTTTTTAAATTAAATTCCTTGCCACAAAAAATTGAAGAGAAAGAAAGGAAATCGAAGAATAGAAATAAAAATTAGCGCTTATTAGCGTTCATTAGTGATTATGAATAAGTTTAAGATAGTATCAGGTTATAAACCGAAAGGTGACCAGCCGCAGGCAATAGCCGAGCTTGTTGATGGCTTACAAAGCGGCAATAAATATCAGACTCTGCTGGGAGTAACCGGCTCAGGAAAAACTTTTACTATAGCCAATGTGATTGCCAAACTAAATAAACCCACCCTCGTACTATCGCACAATAAAACTCTTGCTGCCCAACTTTATGGCGAATTCAAACAGCTCTTCCCTGAAAATGCAGTCGAGTTCTTTATAAGCTATTACGATTATTATCAGCCGGAAGCCTATATTCCCGGTAGGGACATTTACATAGAAAAAGATGCGGATATCAACAGCCAGATAGAGAAGTTGCGATTGCATGCTACAATGAGCCTGAGTGAACGTAAGGATGTGATCATAGTAGCCAGCGTTTCCTGTATCTACGGTCTTGGCATTCCGCAGGATTATCGCGATGCTCTCATCCGCATTAAAACCGGTGAAGTTATCGAACGGGATGAACTGCTAAAAAAACTGGTGAATATCCATTACGGCAGGAATGATATTGCCTTTGAACGCGGAACATTCAGGGTGAATGGAGACATTGTAGATATTTATCCTGCCTATCTGGAGAATTCTATCCGGGTGGAATTTTTTGGTGATGAGATCGAACGTATCTCAAGAATTAATCCACTTGATAATCATGTATTGGAAGTTGTAGATGAATATCCTGTATATCCTGCCAATCATTTCATCACTACCAAAGCTTCCCTGGAAAGAGCGATAAAAGCTATAAAACAAGAACTGAAAGATAGAATAGCTTACTACGAAAAGGAAGGAAAATTACTGGAAGCACAGCGCATCGAGCAAAGAACGAATTTTGATCTGGAAATGCTGCGTGAACTGGGATTCTGTTCCGGTATCGAAAACTATTCCCGTCACCTTACCGGAGCTAAAAAAGGTGACCCGCCTTTTTGTCTATTAGATTATTTCCCGGAAGATTACCTGATGGTGATAGATGAATCTCATACTTCAATTCCGCAGGTACATGCCATGTACGGTGGAGATTTCACACGTAAAAAGAATCTGGTGGATTATGGTTTCCGTCTTCCTTCTGCTTTTGATAATCGACCGTTAAAATTCCATGAATTTGAGAAAAAAATCAACCAGGTTATCTATATTTCTGCCACCCCCGCTGATTATGAACTTTCCAAAACAGAAGGTGTTTTCATCGAGCAGGTGATCCGTCCTACAGGTCTCATCGATCCCGAAATCGAAGTTAAACCGCTTTCTTCACAGGTGGATGATCTGCTGGAACAGATAAGGGTTCGGGCAACGAAAGGTGATAAAATACTGGTTACAACATTAACCAAGCGAATGGCGGAAGATCTGAGCGAATATTTGAAAAACGCTGGAGTGAAATCTAAATATATGCACAGTGAGATCAATACGATTGAACGATCCAAGATCATCCGGGAGCTCAGGCTGGGAGAATTTGATGTATTGGTGGGAATTAACCTTCTAAGAGAGGGACTCGACCTGCCGGAAGTTTCTTTGGTAGCCATACTGGATGCAGATAAAGCAGGATTTCTTCGTTCTACACGTTCGCTTATTCAGACTGCCGGAAGAGCTGCCCGTCACATCGATGGAAAGGTCATTTTTTATGCAGATAACATTACTTCTGCCATGCAGGAAACTATAAGCGAAACCAACCGGAGAAGAACAAAGCAACTCCTTTATAATAAAGAAAATAAAATAACTCCCGAAAGTATCAAAAAAAATATTGACGACATAATGGCCTCTACAAGTGTTGCCGACGGTTATGATAAAGCTGGCAGGAAAGAAGGCTTGCCGGATAAAGCTAAGTTTATGGAATATTTGGAATTAGATTCCAAAGAAAAGGTGATAGAATTGCTGGAAAAAGAGATGATGGAAGCAGCGGGATCACTGAATTTTGAAAGAGCGGTAGAACTAAGAGACCGCATATTTGAATTGAAAGAGTCATAACTCTTTTTAAAAGATTAATATTATAATGCATCAATCTGATATTCAATCAATTAAAATTTATTTACCAAAACAAATTCCTATAAAAAAATTATAAAAGCGATTAAATAAAGTGCAGCATTTTATAGCCGTGCTTTACAGGAGATAACATGAGCGCTGCAAGAAAGCCTAAGAAGGTGGAGAAACACAAAGAGGGTACAATCATTATTACTGATGATTCTTCCATTAAAATGGAGGTTGCAGTTGATGATATTAAATCTGAGGGAGATTATAAAAAATCCCCCGTTTATATCTATCACGATTGGTGTAAGAAATGCGGGATATGCGTTTCATTCTGTCCCACAGGAGCTTTGGGAAGAAAACCGGATGGTTCACCCTATGTCCCGCATCCGGAGAAATGTATTCATTGCGAAATGTGTGATAGGCTTTGTCCTGATTTTGCAATAACCGGAGCAAAAAGGTAGGTAGGAAAAATGTCAAAAAACAATACTATAAAAAAAAGAGAACCGGTTTTGATGCAGGGAAATGAAGCTATTGCTCGTGGTGCTCTGGATGCAGGAGTAAATTTCTATGCAGGTTATCCCATTACACCTTCCACCGAGATAGCCGAGATATTTTCTTATGAACTGCCAAGACGCGGTGGCAAATTTATTCAAATGGAAGATGAGATCGCCAGTATTTCTGCAATAATTGGAGGTTCACTTGCAGGTGCAAAAACCATGACCGCCACCAGCGGACCGGGTTTTTCCCTTATGCTGGAAGGAATCGGATTTGCCAAAATGACGGAAACACCCTGCGTGGTAGTGAACGTAATGCGTGGAGGTCCCAGCACCGGTCTGCCGACCAAACCTTCTCAGAGCGATATCATGCAGGCAAGATGGGGAGGTCACGGTGATGCCCCGGCTATAGTGCTTTATCCGAATTCAGTTATGGAAAGTTATGAACTTTCTATTCGTGCTGTTAACCTTGCCGAAAAATACAGAACCTGCGTTGTTCTCCTTTCAGATGAGGTTCTGGCACATATGAGGGAAACTGTTAATCTTCCCGACCTGTCTAAGATCAAAATAATCGATAGAATAAAACCGACAATTCCTCCTGAATGGTATAAACACTTTCCTGAAAATCCGAAATATCCCATGCCGATGGCAAGCTTTGGAGAAGGTTACCGCTTTCATGTTACAGGTTTATCACATGATGAAAAAGGTTTTCCCACAAATAAAGCAAAAGAAATATCCCGGATGATGGAGAGATTCAGAAAAAAAATAGAATATTACATTGAAGATATCGTACAGATCGAAAGCTTCTTTATGGAAGATGCCAAGATAGCCATTTTTACTGCCGGTATTACAGCGCGTGCTGCAAAAGAGGCAGTAATGAAAGCTCGCAAACGCGGAATTAAGGTAGGGCTTCTTCGACCACTTACAATCTGGCCTTTCCCGGATGGCGCAGTAAAGAAATACCTGGGAGATAAAAAGGCAATAATCGTTCCCGAATTAAATGAAGGTCAGCTCTCACACGAACTTAAAAGAGTAATGGGCGGGATCTGGAATTATGAAATAAGAAAGACAAAGAATATTGTAGAATTACACAAAAATTCCGGAGAACTTATAACTCCCGAAGAAATTTTTCAGACCATCAGGGAGGTAAAGTAAAATGCCAAAGATATCCCAAAAAGCAATTCATAAATATCTAAGACATGATAAAAATTTCCCGCATGTCTGGTGTTCCGGATGTAGTAATGGAATAGTTCTAGGTGCAACTATCAGGGCAATCGCAGAATTGGGTTATAAAAAAGATAATATAGCAATGGTTTCAGGGATCGGATGTTCCAGCAGGATGCCGGTTTATGTGGACTTCAATACACTTCACACTTTACACGGACGGGCTATCGCTTTTGCTACAGGCATAAAAATCGTAAAACCAGAAATGAAAGTGATCGTTATTACTGGCGATGGCGATGCTACAGCTATCGGTGGAAATCATTTTATTCACGGAGCCCGCAGGAATATTGACATGACCGTTATCCTTATAAATAATAATATCTACGGAATGACCGGTGGCCAGTATTCTCCCACAACACCATACGGAGATAGGACAACCACAACTCCGTATGGAAACATCGATCCCACATTCGATATCTGCGATCTTGCTATAGGAGCGGGAGCCACATTTGTTGCCCGGACAACAGCTTTCCATGCAATTGAAGCACAATCTTTCATAAAACAGGCTTTTGAACACAAAGGCTTTTCCCTGGTAGAGATCATTAGTGCCTGTCCTGTTATTTACGGACACCTAAATAAAAAAGGCGATGCATCTGCTATGATGAAAAGTATGAAAGAAAATGTTATTCTAATAGAAGCATTTGAAAAACTTTCTGATGAGCAAAAAAACGGTAAGCAGAAAAGAGGAATCTTTGTTAACAAGATTCGTCCTGAATATATAGAGGAATATGATAAACTTGTTAGATCTCTTCAAGACGAGAAAGGCGGGGAGTAATGGCAAAGGCGATATTTAAAAAAGAGATCAGGTTAAGTGGCAGCGGAGGTCAGGGTCTTATTACTGCAGGAATCATTCTGGCAAGAGCAGCGGTTATAGAAAAGCACAGAGTTACACAAACTCAAACTTATGGTCCCGAGTCCCGCGGGGGCGCCAGCCGGGCAGATGTGATCATCAGTAATGCCGAATTTTACTATCCCGAAGCTACTCGATTTGACATATTAATTACACTTACACAGGAAGCTTATGATAGACATTCCTTTAATTTAAAAGACGATGGAATACTGATCGCAGATAATACTTCCGTTAAAAACATCACTCTTTTGGATTCGGAAGTTTATGAGCTGCCTTTTGCTGATATTGCTCAGCAAAAACTCGGATCCCTGCTCCCAACAAATATTATTACTCTCGGTTTCCTTGTAAGAATAACAAATGTAGTCAGCGAAGCTTCTTTAAAAAAGGCTATTGAGAATTCTATGAAACCTCAATATGTTGAAATGAATCTGAAAGCAATGAAAATTGGATTTAAACTTGCAGATGAATATAAAAAAGAAGATTGATTTTTATAAAATATCTTAGGAGTTTCTATGCCGAAAAAGATCAGCCATATCGGTATAGCTGTAAAAAATCTTGATGAAGCAATTCAATTCTATAAAAAACTGGGATTGGAAGTGGAAGGTATCGAAGTAATTGAATCTCAAAAAGTAAAAGTAGCTTTTATTCCTGTGGGTAATGTACGTCTTGAATTACTGGAACCAACTTCCGAAGATAGCACCGTAGCTAAGTTCCTTGTAAAAAAAGGAGAAGGTATTCATCATCTTGCTCTGGGAACGGAAAATCTTGAAAAAAGGCTTCAGGAGATAGAAAAAAAGGGGATCAAGCTGATCGATAAAACTCCCAGAAAAGGTGCTCATAATACAAATATAGCATTCCTGCATCCTACATCTACACATGGTGTCTTACTGGAATTGTGCGAAGAATGACACTAACTGAGCTTAATTAATTTTAAAATAAAATGTTAGAAAAGAATATACTAGTATAATAAAAAATAGAGAGAAAAAAATTAAAATATTAAATTGACAATATAATGATGAATTTACATAAGACCCCTCTGAAAAAGTGTAGAAAAGTGTTATACTACAAGTATTGAGTACCTCACTTTTCTACTAATTTATTAGTATGGTTATCTCAAGGAGTATTGTTTTTGATAATGCATAAAAATGTATTTGCTAACTACCTTCTGGATGAATTCAATAATACTATTTTCACAATCAATACCCAATACGCTCCATCTGAACTGGATGGAGTTCGGAATATTAATATAAACGTAGTATGCTAAAGTAGCAAGCTGCGTTCTTTTTGTTTTTTATTGTAAAAATATTCTAAAATAACAGGAGAATCTATGAGGTATTGGGAAGTGCCGTTTGGCAAAGAAAAGCCAAAAACTCCTCTAGGTGAAATTCATATACTCAAAGAAAGATGTAAAGGATGCGGTTTCTGTGTGGAATACTGTCCTAAAGATGTCCTTGAAATGTCAGATGAATTTAATTCCAAGGGTTATCATCCTCCTCAAATAATCAATGGAGAAGCTTGTGTAAATTGTGGTTTATGTGAGACTATCTGCCCTGAATTTTCTATCTGGTGTACTTTGAAAGAGGAGGTAGCTTTTGAAAACTAACTTAAAAGCAGTTTTAACAGGAACACATACTCTTAGCGGTAATGAGGCATGTATAGAAGGTGCCTTTGCTGCAGGCTGCCGTTTTCTTGCTGCTTATCCAATCGAGCCTGCCATTGAAACGATAGAAAGATACTTGAAAAGATGCGCAGAAGTCGGTGCCACCTTTATTCAGATGGAAGATGAGATTTCTGCTCTCGCTGCTGTCATAGGTGCATCCTGGACCGGGAAAAAGTCGATGACTGTAACTTCCGGACCAGGTTTTTCCAATATGATGGAGCATTTGGGACTTGGTGTGATGTTGGAAACTCCTTGTGTAATCCTCGATGTGCAACAAGCAGGACTATCATTAGGAATTCCAAATCGTGCAGGACAGGGCGATATGATGCAGGCAAGATGGGGTTCTCATGGAGATTATGAAGTAATAACTCTTGCTCCGGGCTCTCCTCAGGAAATGTTTGATTTTACCATTAAAGCTTTCAATTTCTCTGAAAAATATAGAACACCTGTCATTGTTATATCAGATGAATATGTAGCTCATAAGAAAGAAAAGGTTGTAATTCCTCCTGCTGCTGGCATAAAAATTGAACCGAGACGATATTATAAAGGACAAAAGGATAAGTACCTGCCATTCAAAAGAGATAAGGATTTTGTTCCTCGTATGGTAGATATTGGCGATGGCTTTAAATTTCATGTTACAGGTCTTACCCATGATGATAGAGGTTATCCCATTATGCTCGAGGAGTGTCAGGAATATAATGTTCATCCCATTTTATGGAAGATCCGCAATAATGTAGGTGAGATCAGTACATTTCAGGAAACCGACACTGAAGATGCTAAGATCGTTATTGTCTATTATGGGGCGACATCAGAAGCAGCACTCAAAGCAATAAAGCAGGCAAGGGATCTGGGTATAAAAGTTGGTGGCCTTAAACTTGATGTTGTTTGGCCCTTCCCGGATAAGAAAATCACTGAACTTGCTGAGAAAATTAAAGCCTTTGTTGTTCCGGAAATAAATTATGGGCAAATTGTTTCTGAAGTTGAGCGATGCAGTTATGGAAATGCAAATGTTGTCTTTGTCTCTCATGGAGAAAAGGGAATCGATAATGCAGATGATATAGTTTCTGCTATAAAGTTAGCTGTGAAAGAAAAAAAAGTAAAAAATGAAATTATTGAATATCAGAATCAAGCAGGGAGAGCATAAATGGGGACTTTAAAAAATGCCGAAAAAGATATTCATCCAATGGATGATTTGCTTCGTATGGATAGAATTCCTCATATATGGTGCCCTGGTTGTGGAATTGGCACAGCTGTAACTGCTTTTGCTGCAGGTCTTGCCAAGGCAGAAATTGATTTGAAAAAGACATGCATCGTTTCCGGTATTGGTTGTACCGGCAGAGTAGCTGGTTATGTAAAACTGGATTCATTCCATACAACGCATGGTAGAGGTATTGCTTTTGCAACCGGGATACAAGTTGCTAATCCAGACCTGAAAGTAATCGTCTTTTCAGGTGATGGAGATTTAATATCGATTGGCGGAAATCATTTTATTCATGCTGCTCGCAGAAATGTAAATATGCTTGTAATTTGCGTAAATAATTTTATCTATGCAATGACCGGCGGACAGGTTGCACCTACAACTCCACTTGCAACTTATGCCACAACTTCACCTTTTGGTTGTGTTGAACCACCATTCAATATTCCGTACCTGGCAGACTCATCCGGAGCCGTATATGTGGCAAGATGGACAGCTCTTCATGTTCG
>DAOUUD010000087.1 GCA_030668345.1 Candidatus Cloacimonadota bacterium
CAAAGTCTTCTGTAAATGGTGTGTCATATACTGTACTAAAAGAAATTGGTCCAACCCAATCACTTTCATTTCCAGTTATACCAGGACCATCACAATCTGCTTGAACATACCAGTCATAACCAGTTGCAGCAGTTAATGATGTTAATTCCTGTGGAATAGAAGTTATATCAGCAATTAGGGTTCCACCAGTTCCAGGAGTAAATGTGCCGGTTAAACCCCATAAAACATTCCAGTAGGTTTCAATTCCACCGGCTGTCCAATTAAGGTTTGCCCTGGTTCGTGAGATATTATCAGTAAATAAATTTGTTGGTTCAGGGCATGTAGGAGCAACACAGGTGCCAGGTATTCCTGTAGTTCCAGTAGGATTAGGTCCATCACTAAAAACAAGTACATCGAAATTATTGTAAAGTTCATAGGTAATTTCACTGTCATAAGATCCGATAGTCCATATAAGATCAATTACACCACCTTCAATTATGCCGAAAGTAAGGGTATCCGGACCGGTTGTAGCTGGACCTGTCCAGTTATACATTGGAGTACCGTCGATAACTATATCAATTTCACCTCCGTTCCATCCGTCACCATAAGAATCGTAACCAACAATATACCAGTCACAATCAGGTAACAGGCCAATACCAGAAATATTGATAGCAGTTGTATTATCAGTAAGATTATCATAAACACTTAATGTTGTGGAATAAGTTAGTGCTGCAGTAGGCGCAAATTGAACAACAACTTCAATTGTTGTCTGAGCAGTTGGAACAACTGTTGGATATGGTGCTCCATTGTCGGATATTATTGTAAATACTGCATCTCCGGTAAGATCCGGTGCAGGATCAAATGTAATCTCACCTGTAGGACAGTAATTTTCTATAACAAACGTCATCGTTCGTGTTTCGCCAAGTGGTACAACACCGAATTCATACACATCTGGCGTTACGGCAGTTCTTGCTCCAGTATCACCTCCTTCTATATAGGCACCTGTAATATACTCGAAACCAGGGTAAAATACAAAGTCACCAGCAGAACCGTTATACGAATGTCCATCATGAGCAGTAGTACTCATGCTTGATGGGTGACCGCTAACGTCAGTTGGAACAACAGCAACCCAGAAGTCATCAGTAACAACTAAAGGTGTAGGTAATGTGTAGAAATATTCTACATAATTTGCTGCTTCTAAATCACCTGATTCATGAAGAAGAGTTGTTCCGTCAGCATCATATATTTTGAAATGGAAAGTAGCATCCGGCCACGGATACGAAGAGTGCTCATAGAACAGATGGCTTATCTGTTCAATCGTCACAGGACCTGAAAGACAAAAGTCCCAAATTTCAAAAAATGTCGCTCTTTCAGGTACTGGCCAATTTAAGTTCGTTTCTTCACCACTAACTGCATATGCATGCCAGTTATATGTTCTGCTTAAATCTGGTCTTTCAGGCAGTTGTTGTTTATCAGAAGAATCTATGCGTATTGTTGTCGAATTCTTCTGAGCCCAAATAGAACCAACCATAAATGACATGATAAATAAAATCAAAAAAATCTTTTTCATAATTTTTCTCCTTCTTGTCACGGCGTAGCTAAAATCTTTCTATAAATCTTAAGCGTAGCCGGATTTCTTTCATGTTAATATTTTAAAACAAACTAAATTAACGATATTAACGGATTTTTATAATCAAATTAAATTTCGATGTTTTAAGTCATTCATTAAAAATTAGCAGTTTCTACTTTCATAAAAAACCTCAATTTACTTTTCACTTTTAGCCTTTTATACGAATCTAAAGAACAATCTTTATTAAAAAAACTTACTACAGAGTAGAATTTTATTTCTATATTTTTTCTGTCAAATTCTTTTTTAAATTACTTCGTATTTTTTAAATTTAAGAATATTACTCGTTCCATAGCTCCTGCTGTGGAACGCAAATTGTGCAGCTCTTGCTGCCAATTAATCATTAGTAATATAGTAAGAGCTACAATGGTTACCGTCACATAGCCAGACCTGTGATTCCACAGGTTAAAAGCTATATAACGAGTTAAATAATATTGCATTACGAAAGGGACTTTCGTAATGAGCAATTAAGCCTTGCGAAGACGGAAACAGATCCCCGATCGGTGTCGAGGATGACAGTGAAGTCTTTATGTTTGTCATTCCCGAGTAATCGGGAATCCATGAACTTAACTGGTCACGGCGTCTTGTCGGGGTGTAGTTTACGGAGACCGGATTGGTAACCCGCAAAGACCTATTACGTTCCCAAAGAGGGCTTTGGGAACGAGAGCACGGGTGGGCTTCCACGCGATGCCGCATGGCTGTCGTGGGAACGAGAGAAACCGTTGCACCTCGAGTCGAATTCAAGTATCGACTCGAAATGAATTACTCACTTCACCAGCGGATAGCCTGATTTTTCCCATCCGATAATACCTTCTTCCATAATGTGGACACGTTCAAATTCAAGCTTATTCATCATCATAACTGCTTCTTTACTGTCCATTCCCGATTTGCAATAAACTAAGTATATCCTTGATTTATCTAATGTTTTTAATATTTCATAAAAATTCTTATTGAAAAGTTCAATATTAATTGCATCAGGAATATGACTATTTTCGAACTCTTCTTTTGACCTTACATCCAAAATAACTAATTCATCTTTTCCCTTAAATTCTTCAAACATAAAATAAGCATGTTTCTCAGTTATATAGAATTCTTCATCTGTTTCATGTATAAGAACGTTTTTTTTGTTCGAACCCTGAGCTATCAAGGTTACTGAACTATGTTTCGGATCATTTGAAATAACAGTTATATTTGATCTGATATTATTCGTTGTTTGGATCGGTTTAATAGAGATAACTATTTTCCCCTTATTACCCGGCTTAATGATCGGGTCAAAATTTTGCAGTTTAAATAAATTATTGCTGATTTCGATATTGTGCACTTTCAAGTCTTTTTTGCCTTTATTCTCAAATTGCAATTCAGCTTTCTTAGTTTCATGAAGTTCAAATTCTCCCAGATCAAATCGACTTTTCGGAAAATGGATTATTGGTGAGTCAGCCAATTCCTTTTCAGAAAGGTAAGAAAAATCTTCCACCATATTTGCAGTAATAGTAAGTATACCGGTAATATCCCTTTCTCCTTGTTTCATGTTCAGTTTTATCTGATCAGTCGATTTGCCGTAATTTTTTTTATCTTTAGAATTATAGGTTATGATCAACTTACCTCTCTTTTTGGGTTTTAAAATATCAGGAGTAATTTTAATCGAAATATATTCCGGTGAGTATAGTAAACTAAGCTCCATTTTGTCTTTATTGGGATTTTCTATTTCTATTGTCTTAGTTACCTTTTCCGGGAAAAGAACATCTTCAAAATCAAGGCGATTATCTTCGCTATTAAGTTGTCCAATCCTTTTTCTCAGTTTACCGGTAGTGGGAATTACTTTACCATTAACTATTAATCTTATTACATTATTTTCCGCATTGGAAGTTACCGTGATAGATTTACTGAATTTACCGGGTCTGTTCTCAGATGTATATTTAACTTTAACGAAGCCTTTTTCTCCGGGATTAATTGAACCAGTTGACCAACTGGGAGATGTACATCCTCAGGATGCCTTGACTTTGATAAGCTTTAATGGTTCGTCACCTGTATTTGAAAAAGTGAATTCGTATTCGTATGGTCCTTCATCTTCCTCGATATCACCAAAATCATGAACTTCTTTTTCAAATGAGATAACGGGAGACGAATAGAGAGAAATTATAGAAATAAAAAAAATCAGTAAAACCATTACATTTTTCATATTTTTATTTCCTTATTAGGAATTTTGAGAGTTAATCATTTGATTTGATTTTTTTTGTCAACCTTGAAAAAATTTACACACAGAGCAACTCTTTCAAATAGACTTTTTCAATGATTTTTACAACTACCTTGCCAAGGTCTCTTTCAAAGTAACCATAATCGTTGACCTTGGTAAGGTTTATGAAATCATACCGGTCGATTGAAGAAAAAAGTACAGAATTATATGGTTTCAAGCGAGACGCTTAAAAAAGACAGAAGGTAAAAACTCTTTTAAATAAAAGTTGGATGTAGGTACACATCAGGTTTTATGGAATGGCAAAGATGAAAATAGTAAATCTGTTATTTCCGGTATTTATTTCTATAAAATAAATGCGGCTACAAAAAAATGGTGGAGCATAGCGGGATCGAACCGCTGACCTCATGACTGCCAGTCATGCGCTCTCCCAGCTGAGCTAATGCCCCAACCGTTTCCGAAAATCTAAAAACACAATTTAACGTCAAGAATTTTTGTGTGACTTCTTTTGAGACAAATTTGAGATTATACGGAAAAAAACTTTACGAAGAAATCCAGAATTTATAAATGGTGCAGTCGATTTTTTCTGTGGAGGTTAAATGAAGAGAATTACTGTTTTCATGCTGATAATGCTTGCCTTTAGTTTGCTGGCAGTTGAAAATAATTTGATCCTCGAAATCGAGGTGCTCGGAAATCAGAATATAGAGAAGGAACTTATCCGTTCACTTATTACATTTGAAGTTGGCGAAAATCTTGATCCCGAAGATGTTGCAAAGTCTATTAATAATCTTTATAAACTTGGTGTTTTCGAAGATATCAAACTGGAAAAAAATGAACTGCCACAGGGAGTTTCCCTGGCTATTATAGTAAAAGAATTTCCCATTGTTAATTCAATAGAATTCTCCGGTAATAAAAAATTGAGCGATTCCAAACTGCAGGAAATCATTACTCTGAAAAAGGGCAGCTACTGGTCTCCGTTCCTGGAATCTGAAGTTAAGAATTCCATCCTTTCCGAATATAAGACCAAAGGCTATCATTTAGTGATCACAGATTTCAAAGCTATAGATCTGGGAAATAATAAAGTAGACCTGTTTATTGGTATAGACGAGGGAGCTAAAGTTGCCATTAAGAAGATTAGGTTACACGGCAATAAGCTTATCCGTGCTAATAAACTGATGAGTAAGATGAAAACAAAAAAAGCCAGTTTGCTGCGCTCCGGTAAATTCGATAATGAAAAATTTGAAGAAGACCTCGAAAACCTGGTAACTTATTATAACAAGAATGGTTTTATAGATGCACGCATCATTTCCTGGGAGAAAAAACTTCTTGAAGATAAATTTATTATAGATATTTATCTTTTTGAAGGAAAGCAATATTATTTTGGAAAGGTTCTTGTGGTAGGAAATGAACGCTTCACCGATGAATTGATAATATCCCAGTTCAAGTTCAAAGACGATGAAGTATTTAACCTGGAAAAATTCAATAAACAGCTTGGTTCTGTGGCTTCCATGTATTATGAAGAAGGCTATATTTATTCCACTTTCGATCATGAACTTCAGAAATCTGCTGAGAAAATAAACATCCAACTTAACATCCTTGAAAATAATCGTGCACAGGTAAGAAAAATCCATCTTCGTGGTAACCGTAAAACCAAGGAGAAAGTAATTCGTAAACACCTGGTAATTTCCCCGGGTGATTATTTCCAGCAATCGAAAGTTATGAAGAGTCAGCAAAACATTTACAATATGGGATTCTTCGAACCGGACTTACACCTCGATAATCCAACTATCATCAATAGTGATGGCGATATAGACCTGGTAATAAATTTGAATGATAAAGTTTCCGGTACAGCCAATGGCGGGGTAGCCATTAACAGCCAGGAAGGTTTGGTAGGTCAACTGGCAGTTACTCATAATAACCTTTTGGGGAATTCCTGGCAGGCTGGTGTAAAATGGGAATTTGGCGGTAAAATACAAAACTTCAGTTTCAATTTTACTAATCCGTATTTTATGGATACTTCCACACTCGTAGGATTCGATATATATCTTACAACAAAAGAATGGGACACATATGAAGTTCAAACAGATGGAGGTTCTGTGCGGCTTGGGCGTCCTTTGGGCTTTTTGAATTACTCAAGACTTGTAGCAGGATATTCTTTCTATGCCAAGAAATATTCCATTCTTTCCGGACATGAGGATAATGCTTCCGAAACACTGCAGGATCTGGATAAAAAAAGCTGGCAGAATACAAGTGCGATTTCTCTTACTTTCTCTCGTGATAGCCGCGACAATGTATTCTTCCCTACTTCCGGTTCAAATTTTACTCTTTATTCCGAATTAGCCGGTGGACCGCTGCAGGGTGATTTCAATTATTTCAAACAGATCGCTCAGATAAGCTGGTATACAAAAACCATCTGGCAACTTGCTTTACGAACCAAATGGCGTTTCGGTTATGTTACGGGATACGGTGGAGAAGAAGCACCTCCCGATGAAAGATTCTACCTGGGTGGTACCGGTCCCGATGGTATTCGAGGTTATGCAGACCGCTCTGTAGGACCAAACGAAGGTGGGTTGCGAGAGATAATTTTTTCCACCGAATATGGTCTGCCCCTGGCTGGTGACCAGATAATCGGGCTTTTGTTCTTTGATGCGGGAGATAGTTACAACAGTTTTCCTCAATTTGATTTCTGGGATATGAAAATAGGTGCCGGAGTTGGAGTAAGAATCAGAAGTCCATTTGGTCTAATAGGATTCGATTATGCTCACAATTTCGATACCAGGAGATGGGAACCACACTTCCAGTTCGGAACAACATTTTAATTAAGATCTCAAATAAACACAACAAAGCCCCGAAATTTCGGGGTTTTGTTGTTAACAGGCTGATTTATGATCTGTTCCTACTACTATTAATCGGAAGGCAATGAAAACAAAACCCCCAGCTTTCAATTTATAATTTTATACTTTCACCAATCTTACTTTCTTTCTTTAAAGCTCCATCAATATAAACCCGGAATAAAGCATTTTCAATTTCTACTTTAAATATATGTCCTTTAATTAAAACTTTATCAATTTTTAGATATTCCAATCCAAGAGGAAGCGGATCGATGATTAATGTACCATCGAGCTGCGGTTGGATTCCGCAGATATATTTTATGATCAGATCGACTATCCATGAATGCTGGTAGTCGTTAACTCCTCGATAAAGACACGGTTTGCCGGAATGCGGATTATAATG
>DAOUUD010000212.1 GCA_030668345.1 Candidatus Cloacimonadota bacterium
CCTGGTTCGGTTTGATGGGTCTTTGTAAACTTCCCTGGAACGATGTGGAACCGGCAGATAATGCCGAAACAGACGAACCTGCAAAAGTTCCCGGACATGTGGAAGGCTATGTGAACTTCTTCTCCGCAATGACCGGCAAAGAAATAGATAAACACGAACTTATCCTGCAATCTGAGAGAGTTTATAATTTCCAGAGAGTTTTTAACTATAGATTGGGATTTGGAACACGTAAGCACGATTTGATCCCCTATCGTTCGGCAGGTCCTGTAACTATCGAAGAATACGAATCCCGTGCAGAACGTTATGATAAACAACTTGTAGAAAAATGGAGTTACGATATCAAAGGAAAGACTTCCAGAGAAAAACGTGACTACCTGCGCAAAATGCGAGAAACAGATTATCAGAAACTCTGTGATGCGGTTTATAAACGTAGAGGTTGGAACGAAAATGGCATTCCTACTATCCAGAAGATGAAGGAGTTAAAAATGGACTTGCCGGAAGTAGTAGCAGTCCTGGAAAAAAATAATTAGAGTAAACGAAATGTTGAGAGATGAATTCTTTTCCAAACATGATCCGGGGATAATATCGGCGCTGCGCTCTGCAGTAGTTGGAATAGCAGGAGCAGGAGGGCTGGGTTCCAATGTTGCTTTTTCTCTGGCAAGAGCAGGTATTGGTAAACTAATCATCGCCGATTATGATAAGATAGAACCTTCAAACCTGAACAGGCAACAATACTTCATCAACCAGATAGGAATGCCAAAAGTGATAGCACTTCTGGAAAATTTAAAGCAGATAAATCCATTATCAGATTACCAGATGCACGAGATCAAACTCGACGAGAAAAACATTCCAATCATATTCAAAGATGTTGATATTATGGTGGAGGCTTTTGACAAAGCAGAAATGAAAAAAATGCTCATCGAAACATGGCTTTCCAATTTCCCACAAAAACCGATCATCACCGGTCTGGGAGTTGCAGGATACGGAAGAAACGATTTAATTCATACAAAGAAGATAGATAACCTGTACATCTGCGGTGACGAACAAACCGAACCACAGGAAGGCATCTCCCCCATGGCTCCACGCGTGGGGATCGTGGCCAATATGCAGGCAAATATGGTGCTGGAATTACTTTTGAAGGATGTATGAAAACATTAACAGTTAATGATAATTCCCTGCTGTGGGAAAAGAATATGACTATCGATGTAATTCTGAAAAAAATGAATTACACGTTTAAAATGCTGGTCGTGAAAGTTAATGGTAAGCTGATCAAGAAAACAGAATATAGCACGATAATCATTCCTGCAGCGGCTAATGTAGAAATTATTCATTTAATCAGCGGTGGTTAATGAAGAAAAGGGAGATAATATGCGAATAATATTATTAGTTTTATTAGTAGTATTTATCGGTTGTTCATCAACAAAACTTGTTAAAGATTTTGAAGAACAGGAAGTACCGGAGTCTATACAAGCTTTGGATGATTTTGAAAATGAAACAGAAGATACATTAAATGTAAGAAAAAGTGCCAGGGGAAAACTGGCTTATGCCAGAAACATTATGAAAATTGGCGATTATGAAGCAGCAATAGAAACCTATGAGCAAGTTTATAGTGATAGTTTATTCGAGCCTGGACACCGTGCGGAAGCATTGTACCGTTTGGGAATGATATTTGAAAGTTCTCTTTATGATAACAAGGATTATGAAAAAGCTATATTTTACTACAAAATTATCATTAAAGAATTTCCCATTTCAGAATTCAGGTTAGACGCATTCAGACGCTCAGAAGCACTTAAAACGAAACTTGAAGAAGATGAATAATTAGAAAAAGAATTAAAACATTAAAGGAGAAAAAATATGTTCGATGTAAATGAATATTTCGAGGGTAATGTCAAATCAATTGCTTTTGAAGATTCAATAAGTAAAGCTACGATTGGCGTAATGGCTGCCGGTAATTATGAATTCGGAACCAGCACAAAAGAGGTTATGACGGTAATCAGTGGTCAATTAAAGATAAAGCTTCCCGATAGTGATGAATGGAAAACTTACAGCCAATTTGAAACATTTGAGATCAAGGCAAATGTCAATTTCCTGGTAGAAGTATTGGAAAATTCTACTTATATTTGCCGTTACTATTAATAAATGGAGATTAAGATAGTATGAATAAATATGCGTTATTAACCTGTATATTCATCATGATACTGGTTGTAAATATTATCTCCCAGACTAATGAACAAAAACTCGAGAGATTTGACGGGAAGCTGAAACAGATCGCTGATGAATGGTACTTGAATACAGGTGAAGATTTCTTCAAACTTGGTATAGCTCCCGAAGATTTCTTACAAGATAAAAAAATTGTTTTAGAATCTAAAACTGATTTTTCCTGCACAGGAATTCTGGATGGAGAAGAAATAATTATCTACAATATTACAATAAATGATGATATTATTGCAATTCGTGATGAAGAAGGAAAATCCCTATGGAATACGGAACCGGATAAAGATTTCTATGTTGTAGATGCTGATAAATGTATCGGTTGCCGACTCTGCGTGAAACCCTGCCCCACCGATGCAATTCGGATGATCAATGGCATTGCCGTTATTGATATGAACAAGTGCATTGCTTGCGGTATCTGTATAGAAGGTGATGGTAAAAGATACAAAGGTTGCCCGGTAGATGCTATTTTTATAAAAAAATAATCCTTTTGATAACAAACAAATGAACGGTTTATCAAATTTATAATTCATTTAGCGTTGTAAGCCTGCTTGTTAAATAGCTTTATTAATTGAAAAATAGTAAGATAGAAGCCATTTTTCCGGTTGGCATACAGGTTGCATTAATTAATCAGCAAATGGAGGTATAAAATGAAAAAAAGCATGTTTCTTATTCTGGCATTCCTTCTGATTGGAGGAGTAGTTCTTTTTGCACAAGAAGACCTAGAAGTAGAAGTAACAGTTGATGAAGTGAACCAAACAATTGAAGAAGCAATGGAAGAGGTAAATGAAGCTCTTGAGGAAATTGAATCTATCAAGGGTTTCGAACCTATGATAATAAACATCAATAGAACATCTTCCAATACTCCCAAAATGGGTGTATATCTTGCAGATATGGACTTTGAAGATGCATACAAAATGCATTATCCGTATTGTTACG
>DAOUUD010000049.1 GCA_030668345.1 Candidatus Cloacimonadota bacterium
AAAATAAAGAGCATAATTGTTTTTATCACATACAACTTTCACAGAATTCGGATCATCAAAATTCTCTTTCATCTTGTGCATTAATGAAGCCACTCGAACAACAGGGTCATCAAAGGCAGCTATCAGTTTTTTGAGTGCTTTTCTGGAGATGAACGGTTCGTCTCCTTGAATATTAACCACTACATCGACATCACTGCAGCAAGGCAATTTCCGGCAAACTTCCGCAATGCGGTCGGTACCGCTTTCGTGTTCTTTGCCGGTAAGAACTACTTTCCCGCCAAAGCTTTCGACTGCTTCAAAGATGCGCTTGTCATCCGTTCCCACCACAACCTCGATGAACAAACCACTGCTCTGCACCCGTTCATAAACATGCTGAATGATATATTTTGCGCCAAGTTTCGCCAGAGACTTTCCGGGAAACCTGGTTGATTGGAACCTGGCAGGAATAATAGCAATCGCTTTCATATTAATTCTCCATCGCCATTTCCATGAATACCTTGTAACTTCGTAGATTATCTTTCAATTCTGATGAGATAAAACACCTTCTGAGCTTCATTTCAATAAGCTTCTTTGTGGTTTCCAAAGCTAATGATTTTTCCATTTTCTCATCTCTGCTTATCAATGCTGTCTGTACATCTTTTTCCACATATTTTGCTATCTCCAGCCGGGCATTTTCTGCTGCACTTTCCCAGGCATTAACAAGGTTGAATGAGCTGCCGGTAGCATAACTTATAATTTGTGAACTTTCTACAGAAATTTTGTCCTTTTCATACCAGTCAGGAAAATTAGCTACAAATCTTTTCTTATATTTTTCAGTAACATTATCTTTTTGAAGAGAAAAGAGAGCCAGGTAACAATCAAAGAAGAATACCTCATCAATTACCTGTAAAGATTCATAGAGCCTGCGAGTAGTTTCGGGAGATGCACTTACATTAAGCCGGAATTCTGCTTTGCCGTCTCGCAATAGATCTTCAGTGGTGGTAGAAGCAAATTTTTCTATGGAATAGGAAGCTTCATTTCTGCTCTTCATAACCGCTGCCATTTGCTTGGCTGCATCTTTCATTTCATCTTCATCGAAGCTTTTCCGGGCTATCCCGATCACATATTCTCCGGCAGGAAGTTCGTATACCCAGCCAGGTAATTGCGGATATTCTATTTTATGGATCATTTTTACTTCTTCATACTCTGTTTGTGAAGCGCATCCCAACAAAATAAGTAACATAATTATCAACAACGATCTATTCATTTCCTTTCTCCAATATTCCTGAATATTTTATTCTTCTTCAAATACACCATCAGGGATGTTACATCTGTATGATTCACACCGGAGATCCTGGAAGCCTGACCCAATGATGTTGGTTTTATCTTATTCAATTTTTCTCTGGCTTCATAGGCAATAGATTCGATCTTCATATAATCGATATCTGTGGGGATGTGTGCATGCTCCATTTTCTCGAATTTATCTATCTCTGCCAGTTGACGTTTCAGGTATCCCTCATATTTTATTTCCAGAGAAATCCGATTTTTTATATCTTCCGTAATATCTTCCGGTATTTTATATCCGTATCGATATAAGTCATCGAATTCTATTTCCGGTCTTTTTAAAATATTAGCCAATTTCGTCGGTTCTTTCAAATCTTCTGTTTTTTTTGTTTTATGTGTTTTCAGGAAGTGTAATTCCCTATCGTGGATTTGTTTCATCTGTTGGAATCTCTGCCAGCGAACATCTTCTACCAAACCAAGTTCATAACCCAGCGGCATCAATCTTTCATCGGCATTATCCTGACGTAAATAGAGTCTGTATTCTGCACGGGAAGTAAAAAGGCGATAGGGTTCTGTAGTGCCTTTTGTAACCAGGTCATCCAATAAAACACCCAGGTAAGATCGGGAACGATCGAAAATAACAGGCTCTTTTTTATCGAGAGAAAGAACAGCATTGATCCCGGCAGCTAACCCTTGAGCTCCCGCTTCTTCATAACCGGAAGTTCCGTTGATCTGTCCTGCCAGGTAGAGTCCTGAAATGTTTTTCGTTTCCATTGTTGCTTTGATATTATCGGGTGGAATATAATCGTATTCGATAGCGTAACCATAGCGGATTATGGTAGCTTTCTCCAAGCCGGGAATGGAATGAACAAGCTTTGTTTGCACAGCGGGCGGCAGGCTGTTTGAAATACCGTTTGCATACGCTTCAAATGTTTTAGCACCTTCCGGTTCGATAAAAACATGATGTCGATCCTTTGTATGGAATTTTACTACTTTATCTTCGATAGAAGGACAGTAGCGAGGACCAATTCCACTGATATATCCACCATAAAGCGCAGATTTATCGAGGTTGGAACGGATGATCTCGTGAGTTTTCGGCGTGGTAAATGTGAGATAACAACTCACATCGTTCTTCAATTTAATATCGCGGTAAAAAGAAAATCCCTGTGGATCTTCATCACCGGGTTGTTCTTCCACTTTATTCATATTTACTGTTCGCAGATCGATTCGAGGAGGTGTTCCGGTTTTAAATCTTTCCAGTTTCAATCCTGCTTTCAAAAGTGATTCGGAAAGCTTTACCGATGCCGGTTCTCCTGCCCTGCCGGAACTGTAACTCACATTGCCAACATGCACCTTTCCGCGCAGGAAAGTACCGTTTGCCAGTATAACTTTGGAAGCAAAGTAAGATTCACCCAATTTGGAACGTACTCCGATAACGCTCTTTCCATCTTTGGAAAGAAGGATATCATCGATGGTGGCTTCTTTGATCTCCAGGTTGCTTTGACCTTCTAACGCATGATGCATTACAATGCCATAATAAGCGCGGTCATTCTGCGAACGCGGTGCCCACACTGCAGGTCCCTTTTTCTTGTTCAGCATCCTGAATTGAATACCCGAAATATCTGCAGCTTTACCGATCTCTCCACCCATCGCATCCAGCTCCCTCGCCAGATGACCCTTGGCGGGACCACCTACTGAAGGATTACAACTCATCCTGCCGATCGTCTCGATCTTAATGACAAAAATAAGTGTTTTCGCACCCATCCTGGCTGAAGCTAAAGCAGCTTCAATACCGGCATGTCCGGCACCAACAACTATTACATCATATTTACTCATAATTCCGATTACTAAATCCAATTTATTCCATCCGATGTCAAGTAGTTAGAAAATTCCCCATTTTTTGATTTGACAAAGTAGTAGACAATAAAAGTTTAGAATAAATTTTCTTATTTTTGGGAGTTAATTTATGATGAAAAAGGTAAAAGCAGCAATATCTCCCACGCGGGAAGAGAATTATCCTCTGTGGTATCAGCAGGTGATAAAAGCAGCCGATATGGCAGAGAACAGCGAAGTTCGTGGCTGTATGGTAATCAAACCCTGGGGATACACTCTCTGGGAAAATATTCAAAAAAACCTCGATGTGATGTTTAAAGAAACAGGACATGAAAATGCTTATTTTCCTTTATTCATCCCTAAAAGTTTCTTTGAGAAAGAAGCTGAACATGTGGAAGGTTTTGCCAAAGAATGTGCTGTAGTCACTCATTCCAGATTGGAAGATGATGGCAAGGGTGGTCTGAAACCTGCAGGGAAATTAACAGAAGAATTGATCGTTCGTCCTACCAGCGAAACTATTATCGGAGCATCATTCAGCAAGTGGGTAAAATCTTACCGCGACTTGCCCCTGCTTATTAATCAATGGGCAAATGTAGTCCGCTGGGAAATGAGAACACGGCTTTTCCTGCGAACAACTGAATTTCTCTGGCAGGAAGGACACACAGTTCACGAAACCAAAGAAGATGCATTGGAAGAAACTTTCAAAATGTTGAATGTTTATGTAGTGTTCGCAGAAAAATTTCTCGCTATACCTGTAATAAAAGGTGAAAAAACTGAATCTGAAAGATTCCCTGGCGCTGTAAGTACTTTTTCTATTGAAGCAATGATGCAGGATAAAAAAGCTCTTCAATCCGGTACATCCCATTTTCTAGGATTGAATTTTGCCAGAGCATCCAATATTAAATTTCAAAATAAAGAAGGATGTGAAGAATATGCCTGGACTACATCCTGGGGTGTTTCCACCAGGCTCATTGGTGCTCTTATCATGGCGCACAGCGACGATAATGGATTAGTCCTTCCTCCCAGGATCGCACCGTTACATGTGGTTATTATTCCTATTTACCGTGATAAAAATGAACACAAAGAAGTGATGGGGTTTATTGATCAGCTTACAAAAAAAATGAAATCGCTTCGTTTTGATGATAATAAAATCCGTGTAAAAGTGGATGATCGTGATATGCGTGGTGGAGAAAAACTCTGGGAATGGATCAAGAAAGGTGTTCCCATTCGTTTGGAAATAGGTCCTCGCGATATCGAAAGCAATTCGGTTTTCATGGGAAGAAGAGATAAACAACCCAACGAAAAACAAAGTATGAATTCAGATAAATTCCTGAAAAATATCACATCTATACTGGAAGAAATCCAAAATAATATCTTCCAGCGTGCTTTACAGCTCAGAGATGAAAATACTATGAACATCGATAAAAAAGACGAATTCTATAATTTCTTCACTCCCAAAAATAAAAAGAATCCTGAGATCCATGGCGGATTTGCAAATAGTCACTGGTGTGGTAGCAGCGATTGTGAAGAAAAAATAAAGAATGATTTGAAAGTAACCATTCGCTGCATTCCATTGGAAGCAGAGAAGGAAAAAGGAAAATGTATTTACTGTGGTAAGGAAAGCGATAAACGAGTTTTATTCGCAAAGGCTTATTGATGAAATTCTGGATTGAAGAAGGAACTACTATCTACCTGTACCAGCTTCTGAAGGCAGCTAAAGTAATAGAAAATTATAAAGATATCGAACATAAAGTAAGCCGCGGATTCGTCTCTGTGAACGACGAGTATGTTTATAAATCCCGAATGGAAATAAAAATCGGAGATGTAATTCGATACCAGAAACATCACATCATTGTGGCAGATAGAAATCTGCGGGACAAACAGGAAGAGATACCCACAGAACTTGTACGACATGGTAAAGTGAACAAGTGGGAAACGAAACCGCTGGAAATTGAACAGGAATTAAATTCTGATATTGTGACGATATCCAAACAACTTCATGAAAAGATACAGAAGAAAAAGTTTTCTCTTTCTCTTGCCGAATCCTGCACCGGTGGAATGATACAACAGGTTATCACATCACATCATGGAGCTTCCGCTTATTTTCTGGGAGGTGTTGTAGCCTATGCTAACGAAATCAAGCAGTACATCCTGAATGTTCCCGAAAAGACCCTGGAAAAATATGGTTCTGTCAGTAAAGAAACCGCCATTGCGATGGTAAAAGGGATTCAAACTATGTTCCAATCAAATTGTGCCTGCGCCATCACCGGCATTGCCGGACCTGACGGCGGAACCAAAGAAAAACCCGTAGGCACTATACACATAGCAGTTTACAGTAAAAAAAAAGTGGTTCATCATAAATACATTTTTTCAGGCAACAGAGAGATCATACGAAAAAAAGCAACTGTTAATGCTCTAAAAATGCTGGTGGAAAATTTATAATACTTGTCAAAATATCATTGTCTTTAATAAATTTGTTTGCGAATAAATGGAGAATTAAATGTCGAGAAAGTTTTTAGTCCTTTTTATTGTGTTGCTGTCTGTTTTTTTAGGTGCGGAAACATTTCAGGTTCTAAGCCAGAATGAAGATGAGCTTATTATTAAATTCACTTTACCGGAATTTGAACTGCAAAATATCAAGAATAAAAATGGAAGTTATCATCGGATCGTTTGTGAAGGTGCCATAGGATCGACCCGGGCAGGATACCCTCAGCTTCCTTATTTTACAGAGATCGTGGGATTGCCTGTTGATGGAAATATTAATATCCAGATTATAGAGAAACAACAGCAATCAAAAAAGAATATCAACATATATCCGGTTGAAAAGCTTGTTGAAACAGATAAAGACCTGTATTATGAATTCTATAAAAACAAGAAAGCATACAAGTCATCCAAGAATTATCCTGCCGAACTGCTGGAAAAAGGAAAAAAGGCTTTCCTGAAAGACAGGAATTTTACCGGTTTCCGGGTGCACCCGTTCCAATATAAAGCTGCTTCAAAAGAGTTGGTCATCACAAAGGAAATCACATTTCGCATAATAATTCGTGGTGATAAAACAATTAACAGAAACTATCTTACCAGCAGTAATTTTATCGATAAGATCGGAGATTCTTTTTTCCTGAACAATGAATTTTCCAAAAAATGGCGGAAAGAAAAAGAAAAAGCAAATTATTACCCACCGCGAGAGAGCGATCTTGTAAATGAGATCCAGTTTGTAGTGAATGAGGAAGGCATACATAAAATCACCTATGAATTTTTAACCGAGACACTCGCAGACCCGGATTTCCCATACGAATTTGAAATGGCTTTCGACTGGGATGAGATCGACCCGCATTACCTGGAGCTTTCTGATGAAAATGGACCTGTTCCTATACACTTTGCAGGAGAGAGCGATGGTTCTTTCGATCCCGGAGATTACTTTGAATTCTTTGGAGAAAAGCATTACGGTGAAAACAGTTATTATGATGATTACACTTCAGAAAATGTGTATTCACTTTCTTTAACAAATTATCCCGGCAGCAGGATGGCAGTAGAAAACGGTGGGCTGGGTAATATTAATGCAAATCAGTTCACTATCCCCGAATCGTACCTGCATACAGTTCATTTTGAAGAACAGAATACCATCGATCATTTAGGTGCACAATACGCTTATAATTCATATCCTGAACCTTCTCCAGATTATTATAGAGAAGACATCTGGTTCTGGGACAAAATAAACGCTCCCAGTTTGGAATTGTTTCCATTCGAATTGCAATATCCGCATCAAACATCGATCAAACCTTTTACCGCCAGAATTTGCTTGTTCAGTTCCACTTTCAACAAGAATAATTATACTCAGATCAATCACAGCGCCCAGGTAAATATGAACTCCTCTCTCATCGATCAACAGGAATGGTTTGGTCAAACAGAAGTTATTCTTGAGAATAGTGATAATCCACTTCCAAATGATTATCTGGCACATGGTATTAATAATCTTTATATAAATCTGCCAGGACTGCCAAATATACAATATGAAGCCGTAATGCTCGATTACTTCGAAGTTACATACTGGCGCGAATATAAAACCGATACGGATTATATCAGGTTCACTAAACCGCAAAATAAACCACTGGGACTCTTCCAATTTGAAATTGATAATTTTTCCAACGAACAGATCTCTGTTTATAAAATTGGAACCAGCTATATAGAAAATATTCAGGTAAAACCTTTTTCATCAGCTGGAGGTGCACCTTTCCAGGCAGCTTTTCAGGATAGTTTATTTTCTCACACCACCGAATACATTGCCCTGACAGAAGATCAAAAACTGCTTCCTAAAACGATCAGACCTAATATTCCATCTAATTTGATGGATCCCTTCAATGCCATAAATTATGTAATAATTACTGTGCAGGAATTTGTAGAGAACGAAGCAGTACTGCAGCTTGAACAAACCTGGGAAAGTCAGGGAAACTCTGTGATGATAGTTAGTCTGCAGGATATTTTTGATGAATTCAATCATGGCATACGATCTGCTGATGCAATAAAAGAATTCCTGAGTTATGCTTATAATAATTGGTCGTATCCTGAGTTGTCACATGTGCTGTTGCTTGGTGATGGTATCACAGATGAGCGGGATAACAGCCCTAACCGATCTTATAATCTTATTCCTTTCAGAAATGTGTGGGCTCATACAATAGGAGCAATAGCCAGTGATAACTGGATGGCATGCATTGTGGGAGATGATTCTGTTGCCGATATCAGTATCAGTAGAATAAATATCTGGGAAGAAGAACAGATTGAAGATGTGGTGGAAAAAATCGTTTATTATATAGAAAACCCAAACTTTGAAGATCTATGGCATAGTCATGTTACGCTGGCAGCAGGTGGTAACCCGGGTGAGGGATCATTATTTGCCGATCAAAGCGAACGGATACGGGATACCTGGATCCCTCTGGATTACAATGTATCACGTGTTTATTGCAATACCACAGGATTGCCGGGGGCTTATGCCGGAAATACCACAACTTTGATCAGCAATATTAATGACGGTACGATCTACCTGCAATTTATGGGACATGGTGGTGGCTGGGTATGGGCTGATTATAATTTATTGAACCTGGCAGATATAACCACCTTCAACAATGAGAATTATCCGTTTGTTGCCAGTTTATCCTGTTATGCTTCTGCCTTCAATAATCCGCAGAGTTCATGTATTGGCGAAGAATTAATTCTTATACCAGGAAAAGGTGCGATCGCTCATGTAGGTTTTACAGGTTATGGTTATGAAACGGCTGATGAATATTTTGGTAAATGCCTTACGGAAGGAATTTTCGATAAACAGATCGGAACTATCGGTGAGATAATAGATTTCACAAAAGCCAAAATTTATGCTGCTTATTACAATGGCCTTCAAGAGAATGCCCTTATTCATGGCTGTGCTCTTCTGGGTGATCCAATGATCCATCTTATCTTACCGCAGGATCGCAAACAGGTAATTTTGAATAAATATAACTTCACCGAAGGGGATACACTTGTTATGACTTCGGATGTAGGTCCTTATATTGAAGAGGGAAAATTTGTTATTTATGATGATGATGATGCACAGCTTCCCCTGGATGAATATTACCCTCTTGTTTATTCGGCAATTAACGATACATTAACTTCATCCGACTTCATTATTCCATACAGCTTGAATACGATCTATTCTCGTGGAGTTAAACTTTTTGCTTATGGAGATGACAGAGAAATTACCGGAATGACAAATTACACAGTAGGACAGGCAGCAGTGGTGAACTTGCAGATCACTCCCCCACAACCCACCGAAAATGATTCCATATATATTAGTGCAGACTTTTTCGACGAGGATGGCATCGATAGCATTCTTTGTCATATCCATTATGACGATGACGATTACGATATTCAGATGATTAATATTGAAAATTCAAAATATCAATTATCTCAGGCAATTCCTCCTCATAATACGGGTGTTAATATCAGTTTTTATTTCAGGATATTTGATGCAATAGGTGATTCCACAATTACAAGTCCACAGATAATTACCGTAGCTGGACCAGATCTTATGTTGCAACATTTTGAACTCACAGAATATAATTTCCTGCCGGCTGCAAAATTGTTAGTGCAAAACCTGGGTTCAACTCCTTCTTCTTCCTGCAGTATAAAGTTATACGGTAACACAATATCACATATATTAATAACATCTAAACAGATCGAACCTTTGGAAGTACTTGAAACCCGTTGGGAATATTTAGAACTGCCACTTTTAAATTTGGAGATCCAATTCCGGGCAGTTGTTAACCAAAATGAGGAATCTTTTTCCGAGTTATATTATCCAAACAATACTATTATTTCCGAGTCCTATACTATCAATATGTTCGAAGCAGGCACAATGAATGTGATAGCCCAAAGCCTGGATGGTAATCTTGAGTGTGAATTCCCTGCTGACCTGCTATCATCTAATACTGTCTTCTATATCAACTCCAGCAATTTTGAAGAACCTCTTAATCAGCCTGATATCAACACTATCTGCTTGAATGACAGCACCTTTTCTTCAATTTATGAAATTGGAGTTTTAAATCAAAGTCTGCTGGCAGATTCACTGGGTCATTTTCCTGAGAATAAAAAAATAACTCTGACATTTCACTACAGCAACGTAGATTCTCTTACTCAGATTATGGCACTGGAAAACAATTTCTTTGTTTACCGCTGGGAAGAAACCTATCGGAAATGGATTTACTATGGTGGTGAAATGGACCATGAGAATAACACAGTAATCTACGAAACAAACAGGATTGGAACATATACCATCCTGCAGAATAACGAC
>DAOUUD010000092.1 GCA_030668345.1 Candidatus Cloacimonadota bacterium
GCTTCTCTTCCTCCCAGGGCGTTAATGTAATTTTCCAGTACTTCTTCTACTGTGGGCAGAGAATCCTGTGAAAAAACTTTTGATTGAGCAAGAACGAAAAACAATGCTAACATAAACAAAACATACTTAGTAGAACATCTATTATTCATAAGAACTCCTTATCTAAAATATTTCATTCCTTCCATAGTTTCAATGTGCAATTCATTTCCCTGGATGATCTCTGTGTCAAATGATTCACAATTCGGGCAGATAAAGATCGGGTCTTCGATCATAAAAATTTCATTGCACTTTTTGCATTTAACTTTCACGTCTTTTTCTTCCATGATGAGTTCTGCGTTTTCAAAACCTTTGTATTCCTTTTTCATCAGGTCGAAATACATCAGGAATACTTCATCCACGATCTGATGGAATTTTCCGATAACTACTTTAACCTTTTGAATTTCAATTAGTTTCTCATCTTCCTTTATCTTGCTGGCAATATCAAACAGTGATTTTACTATCGAACCTTCGTGCATTTACTTTTCCTTATTAAATCAGATTAAAAGATTTTCTTCCGTTTAGTTCCTTCTCTTAGGTAAAGAGAAGGTCAGGATGAGTTCTACAGCTTGAAAATCTTTTTCCTGCTTATCACTTATATTTTCATTTCGACTCGTAAGCTTGCGACGAGTCGAGGTGAAACGTCACTTTCATTGTCTCGAGTCGTCGTCGCTTTACTTCTTACGACTCGAAAAAGCTCAGCATATTCTCGGAAGTGGATCGGATTCCAGCATCAACAGCGGACGCAACCCACCAATTGAAGTGCGTAGATAAACACCTTTAACTTCGGTTGTGACTTCACCGATAGTTGATGAATCTTTCCCGAGTTCATGCTTTTTCATTTCAGCTATTAAGTTGGAAGTTTCTCCGCTTACAAATAAAACCAGTTTGCCTTCGTTAGCCATATAAAGCGGATCGAGACCCAGAAGTCCACACACTGCCCGTGTAGCATCTTTAATGGGGACAGCATCTTCTTCGATGATTATACCCAGGTTTATTTCTTCGGTAACTTCATTTAATATTGTAGCTACTCCACCGCGGGTGGCATCACGCAGGAACTTTATTTTTCCATTTTTCAGCATCAGTTGCACCAGTCCGTTGAGTGATGCGCAATCACTTTGAGGTGTTGGATCCAATTCCAGTTTTTCGCGTGCATTGATAATAGCTACAGTATGATCTCCCAGAGTACCATTTACTATTATCTTATCCCCGGGTTGGATATTTTTAGACGTCAGATTTACACCAGCCGGCAGGAAACCGATTCCTGTGGTAGTAATATACATACCGTCCGCTTTGCCTTTTTCCACCACTTTTGTATCCCCGGCGATGATGTGTACCCCAGCTTCTTCAGCAGCATGTTTCATGGACTCAACTATCTTTTTCAGATCAGCTATCTTGAACCCTTCTTCGATAATAAAAGCAGAGAGCAGGTATTTGGGAATAGCTCCGCTCATGCTCACATCGTTCACAGTTCCGGTAACGGATAATTTGCCAATGTCACCACCGGGAAAGAAGATGGGTTTAACTACGTGAGCATCGGTAGTAACCACCATGCGGTTTTCGATCTCAACTGCATCATCCAGTGTAGGAAGTTGGAAATTCTTGTCGAAAACTTCTTCAATAAGTTTACGAGTTAATCCTGCTCCGCTGCCATGACCGAGAGTTATTATTTCACTTTTCATATTTTAACACCAATATTAGCCACTGACTTACACAGACAAACACTGATAATTTAAACACCGAAAACACTAAATTCACCGAAAATTTGAGACCTTACGGATGGTTGGAAACCTCCATAATGGTTGGGAAATTAAATATCAACCATTGCGAAGGACAAGAAAAGTAAGAAGCTCGAAATCCATTCGCAAGGTTTAAGTTTTCTTTCGTGTTTTTTCGTTTTCATCCGTGGCTACTTTTTTCTTATCTTTCATATTTATAATACGCTGCACAGCTACCTTCCGAAGAAACCATGCAAGGACCTATCGGGTTATTTGGGTTACATACTTTTCCAAACAACGGACATTCCGGTGGGATAATCTTTCCTTTCAGAACATCACCACATCGGCAACCGGTTTGTTCTTCTGTGTCTGTAATTGTAATTCCATATTTTTTGGTTGCATCAAATTCTTCGAATTCTTCCCTTCTCCCCAGACCGGATTTCGGTATCCAGCCCAATCCCCGCCACAGAGCATCTTCCACTTCCAGTACTTTATAAATTATTTCCTGAGCCTGCATATTTCCTTTACCTGTTACCACCCGGCTGTATTCATTCTCGATTTCAGGTTTTTCTGCTTTGATCTGATCTGTCAGTTTTTTGATGCCCACTAAAATATCCAGCGGTTCAAATCCTGTAACTACTCCACCGATCCCGAATTTTTCGGGAAGCAGATTGTATGCATCCGAACCGATAATTACACTTACATGTCCGGGTAAGATGAATCCGTCAACTTCAGTATCTTTAGCAGAAAGCAGAGCATCAAGTGCTGGAGGAATTAGTTTAAAAGCTGGCAGAACAGAGAAATTTTTCAGGTTTTGTCTGGAAGCTTCCATAATAGTGTATGCAATTCCGGGAATAGTTGTTTCAAAACCGATACCTACAAACACGGTTTCTTTTTCTCTTGCCATCTCCAGTGCTTCCATAGGCGAATAAATCATGCGAACATCCAGACCTTTTGCCCGTGCTTGTTCCAGTGTTCCTTTATTACCCGGAACGCGGATCAGATCACCAAAGGTAGCAATGGTTACATCTTTCAAGTCTATCAGCGAGTCTATCACTGAAGAAGGAGTTACACAAACCGGACAGCCGGGACCGGAGATCAAGGAAATAGTTTCGGGAAGTAGTTTTCGGATACCCCAATGACCGATTGCCATCGTGTGAGAACCGCAAACTTCCATAAATTTAACCGGTTTTTTCCAACCTTGCAGTTCGGTGACGATCTTTTTGATAAGTTCGGGATTTCTGAAATTACTCAGTTCCATATACTTCTCGCAGAATTTCAATAGTTTCAAGTGCATCTTTTTCTGAAATAATATTCAATCCGAATCCGGTATGAATGATGACCCAATCACCTTCTTTAACTTCCGGAATGAAAGTAAGGAAAATCTCTTTGTTCACTCCACCCAGATCTACGATGCCTTTATCATTTTCTTTTTTAATAAGTTTTCCCGGTATTGCCAGACACATATTTTTTCCTTTTTTCATTTCGACTCGTAAGCTTGCGACGAGTCGAGGTTGTTTCTATTTACTACCTCGAGTCGTCGTCTTTTCATTCCTTACGACTCGAAAGTATTTTTTCGACTCGGGAGTGTCCGAACATTTCATTCCAACGCTGGAGCATTGGAACGAGATTCATCACTTTTTTTAACTCCAACCATTGCGAAGGTCGGGTAGAGCAAGAAGTTCCAAAACCATTCGCAAGGTCTTTAATTTTCAATATTCAATATTAAATATTCAATTTCTTATTCCCCACTACCACCTGACCAACAGATATCGCACCGTCATTTGAAGGCAAAACGGAAGAGGAGAAAACTGTAAAGTTATTTTTCGTTAAAACTTTGCTGATCCATTCCAGAAGGACTTTGTTCTGCATCACTCCACCTGAAAGAACTACTTTCTTCATCCCAGTTTTCTTGTGTGCTTTTTTTACTGCTTCCAATGTAAAACTAATAATAGTACGATGAAATTTCTCTGCAATTCTATGGTGAGATTCTTTTCTTTGAACATCTTTCGCAACAGCCCGGATTAAAGGGATAATGTCTATCGTATCTTTTTCCAGATTGTAAGGATAATTGTCTTTAACTGAAATGTCTTTTTCTCCACAAAGAAATTCCAGCGCCATTGCAGACTGAGCTTCAAAAGTGATTTCCGGGAAAAGACCGAGCAATGCTGCAACGCTATCAAATAATCTTCCCATACTGGAAGTCTGGAAAATATTGAATTTATTTTCTATCTGTTTTGAAATAATTCTCTTCTCAGTTTCTGAGATATTTTCTAAGAAATCCGGATCAATTCCAGATGCCAGTAAATATGCATAAGCTATTCTGATGGGATGTTTGATAGCAGCATCACCACCGGGTAGCGACATGTAATTCAAATGATAGAGCCGCTTAAATCCTGCATATTCCGCTTGGAATATTTCACCACCCCAAATAGCTCCATCAGTTCCGTAACCGGTACCGTCATAAGCGATACCAATAACTGGTTCATCCAGTTGATGTTCTGCCATTACAGCAGCAATATGAGCGTGATGATGCTGGACTTTCTTCAAAGGCAGACCTGTACTTTCTGCAAATCGAGTGGTCATATAATCAGGATGAAGATCACAGACGACCAGTTCCGGTTCAAGCTCGAACCATTTTTTATATTTTTCCAATGTATCCGTATAAAAATCGAGAGTTTCTTTACTGTTTGAATTGCCTATGTAAGGAGAAAGAAAAAACGAATCTTCCTTGCTAAGTGCGAAAGTAATTTTTAATTCTGCACCAGCACCAAGCGTCTGAACGGTTTTAAAAGGAAGTTTTATGGGAGATGGAACATACCCGCGGGATCTTCGCATCATCACATTTTGCGGTTTGGAAGCGCGTATCACCGAATCGTCACTACGGTTCAGGATGGGACGATTATGGGTCAGAAAGAAATCACAAAGACCGCTCAGCTCTTTTTCTTCAGCAGCGATTGGTTCGTCGTGGAAGTTACCGGAAGTCATTATCAAATAGGGAAGTTCGTTGCTCAGGATTTGATGGTGGATTGGTGTGTAGGGTAAAAAGACTCCCATGTTCGGATTTTGAGGTGCAACATTTACTACGATTTTTTTACTTTCATCTCGTTCCAATGCTTCAGCGTTGGAACGCTCTTTTTTTAACACTCCGGTGTTTTCTGAAACAGAGTTTCTTTGGCTATTGCGTTCCCAAACGGAGTTTAGGAACGAGCGGAATTTTGGCAGAATAACTATCGGTGCTGCAGGAGATTTCAGCAGGTCAAATTGATCTTTATCGATTTGAACAACATCAGATATTCTCTCTGGGTGGCACATCACAGCAAAAGGCTTATGAGGTCTATCTTTTCTTTTCCGTAGTTCTTCGACAGTTTCAAAATTCGTAGCATCGCAGGCAATGTGAAATCCACCGATGCCTTTTATTCCGATAATTTTTCCTTCTTTAAGAAGCTTAATTGCATTTACAATTGGGTCACCTGTTATTTCATCAAAATTCTTATCCAGAAATTTCAATTGAGGACCACAGGTAGGACAGGCAATCGGCTGAGCGTGAAATCTTCTATTAAGGGGATCGGTATATTCACCGTTGCAATAATCACACATTTCAAAATCTTTCATTGAAGTGACCGGACGATCGTAAGGTGTATTTTCAATTATCGAATACCGCGGACCGCAATTTGTGCAATTTATGAAAGCATAGTTAAAACGTGGATCTGACGCATCAAATAATTCCTTAGCACAATCTTCACAAACTGCAAGGTCAGGGGATATCTGGGTGGAACCTTTTCTATTCTGACTTTGTTGGATGGTAAATTCCGCGTAAGGAACTTCTTCTTGTTCCTCGATATTTAATTCCTTGATAAATGCAGCGGGGGGATGATCTTTTCTTATTCTCTCGACAAATAATTCCAGATCCTTTTCCGTACCACAGGCTTCAATCTCAACCCCTGATGTAGAGTTTAGAACATATCCTTTTAGACCCAGCTCCATTGCGGTTCTATAGACGAATGGTCTAAACCCAACACCCTGCACGATTCCGTTGATCTTTATTTTTAACATCAATTTTCCCTAATCTAGCGAGTTGCATCTTTCCTTTTTTTAAAGCTTAAAAGTCAAGTGAAATTGATAAAAACAAATTATTTAGTTAAAACTAAATTGTTATGCTATCAATGAAATTTTAAAGAATGTATGATAAACTTTTTTACTTGACACTTAAGCCTAATATTTAATGAAAGTTCACAAATTAAGGAGGAAAAATCATGGGAAAAGTTGCAATTACATTAAACGGTTCTGAACCAAAAAACATTTATCCAACTATAACGATCGCAGTATCTGCATTAGCTTGTGGAGATGAAGTCTTTATCTTTGTTCTGCCAAGCGGATTACCTGTTTTTGTGGATGGAAAGATCGCAGAGCTTAACAAAGCTGCACCAAATTTACCTGATCTTGAAGAATTGATGGAAGGGTATTTTGCACTTGGTGGACGCATTCTTATCTGTGAATTAGGATTTGAAGTTCACGGTTTAAAAGCAGAAGACCTGATCGAAGGGTGTGAAATAGTGGGAGCTACAACATTTGTTGCCGAAGCTCAGGGTGCTCAATTAACATTATCATTCTAAAAAATAAAATAGGAGGAAATTATGGCTGTAAAAACATTAGATTGTTTGGGACTTAAATGCCCGCAACCCATTCTTAAAGTTGTTGCATTGGTACCTACAATGGAAGCTGGGGATATCCTGGAAGTTAAAGCAGATTGCCCATCATTCCCGGTGGATATTAAAGCCTGGTGTGGCAGAACAGGTAAAACATTGCTTTTCTGTATGGATGACGGTTCGGGAGCACATTCCGCGCAAATCCAGTTTTAACACATTGAAGGAGTGTATGACCCTATGCACTCCTTTTCTTTATTTTTTAATATTTATTGAATGAGGATAGATGGGAAAAGAAAATTTTAAACCACAAATTGTTGGTTTTTTATGTAATTGGTGCACTTACGCAGCAGCAGATCAAGCAGGAGCTTCCCGCAAGGAAATTGATTCTTCTCTTAATGTTGTGCGTGTTATGTGTTCCAGTAGAATTGACCACAATTTATTATTAAATACATA
>DAOUUD010000060.1 GCA_030668345.1 Candidatus Cloacimonadota bacterium
AACGAATTTCTTGATATCGCCGGATTTTACCGCATCCACCACTTTACCTGCCAGAGCAAGAACTTGGTTATGAGCAAATCCACCCACAATCTTACCTGTTTCGATTTCGGTTGGAGATTCACATTTTTTTGCCAGCTCAATTACTTCAGAAAAATCTTTTACACCATTTTCATTCCTATCAGCAATATGCTTTACACCGGGAAAAGCAACATTACCGGTTATGAATACTCTATCTTTATAGAATTCTTTGGGTGGAACCAGACAGTTAGTAGTCATCACGATAGGACCATTGAAAGAAGCAAATTCTTTATCCTGAAGCCACCAGGAATTTCCATAATTTCCAATAAAATGATCATATTTTTTGAAAGCAGGATAATAGTTTGCCGGCAGCATTTCTCCGTGAGTGTAAACATCCACGCCTGTTTCCTTTGTTTGTATCAGAAGTTCTTCCATATCTTTCAGATCGTGTCCTGAAATAAGGATTCCGGGATTTTTACCAACCCCGATATTTACTTCGGAAATTTCCGGATTTCCATAAGTTTCGGTATTAGCTTTATCCAGAATAGCCATTGCATTCACAGCAGCTTCACCTGCTTTCATAACTTTAGCAATCATTTCATCCACACTCAGATCTTTGGTAGTGGAAGCCATTCCTTCGATAAGATAATCGAAAACTGATCTGTCTTCGAAACCGAGAACCGATGCATGATCTGCATAAGCAGCAACGCCTTTCAGCCCGATAATAAGAAGTTCACGCAAAGAACGAACATCATCGTTTTCTGTAGCAAGAACGCCGATAGTTTCAGCTTTCTTCAAGAATTCATCCTTTGTTTCTGCATTCCATATGGCAGCATCGTGAAGTTCACCTTCCACCTTGTATTTATTTTTGATCTCATCACGAAGAATCAATCCCTGTTTGATTATGTCTATAAGACGATCATCATCAAAACTGACGTTTGTGATGGTTGTGAAAAGAGCTTTTGCCACATAATGACCAACCTCTTTATCAATCTTTCCCGCTTTTTCCGCAACTATGGAAATTCCTTTTACCGTGTAGATCAAAAGATCCTGAAGAATTGCAGTTTCTCCTTTTTTCCCACAAATACCGTTTACGGTACAACCTTTGTTGCCAAGTGTTTCCTGGCATTGATAACAAAACATACTCATTTTTTTCTCCTTGTCCTCCGTAGTTCCGATTCATCGAGACGAAGGAGGATCCTTTTTAATTTAAATTATTTCTCCATTAATAGAGATTGTATAAGTTTTTACCATCAGGAATTTTCCTGCTTTTTCCATTGCTTTTTGAACAATATACTCCACTCCCCCACAACAGGGAACTTCCATCTTAACGATGGTTATCGATTTAATATCTTGGTTTTTGAAGATCTCAGCTAATTTTTCGATGTAGGAATCAATCCCGGAATCGAGTTTGGGACAAAAATTTATCACGATCTTTCCTTTTACAAATCTCTGATGAAAATTGGCAAAAGCAAAGGGAACACAATCCGCAGCTATCAAAAGGTCTGCATTTTTAAAGTATGGAGCATTCGCATTCATAAGATGTAATTGCACAGGCCATTGTTGCAATTCGGATTTCATTACAATATTTTGCGCAGGTATCGGTTTTTCTTCCCGCTCTATGGAATGAGCAGCTACTCCCGGACAGGTTCCGCTGGAACAGGATTCTTCTTCGATCTTGGGAATGGGAAGTCCTTTTCTGAGCAAAATGGCAACTGCCTGCCCGAAGTACTCTTTCTGGCCGTGGTCTTTCAAATGCTTAAGATGAGCTTTAATCGTGTTTGGCCCAGCTTTGATGATGTTTTCCATTACCTTTGCTTCATCGTAGGGTTCGGCTTCCCGTTCAACTGTGGTGATCGC
This sequence comes from Candidatus Cloacimonadota bacterium, assembly GCA_030668345.1. Classification (GTDB taxonomy): domain Bacteria; phylum Cloacimonadota; class Cloacimonadia; order Cloacimonadales; family TCS61; genus JACNIV01. The sequence continues at coordinate 1,879 of DAOUUD010000060.1, forward strand.
TCCTTCCGGGCATTCACCAATGCAGGCACCTAAGCCATCACAGAAAAGATCGCTGATCAGTCGTGCTTTACCATCAATTATCTGCAATGCTCCTTCCGGGCAGTTGGGAATGCACAATCCGCAACCATTGCATTTTTCTTCATTTATTTCAATAATTTGTCGTTTCACAGTGTTTTCCTTTTATACTAATATTGTCTTTTTTATTGGTTTTGGTAATTTCATAACTAAAACCCTGACATCTTCATCTGTTTCGTTATAAATGCAATGAACAATATCTTTGGGGCTTTCGATGATATCATCCTTTTTTACCTGAACTTTTTCATCCTCAACCATAATAGTGGGATTTCCTTCCAAAACATAAAAAGCCACATCAACCGGAGTGATATGAGGTTTCAAACTCTCACCGGCTTGCAAATGTAAATACATTATCAAGGCATGATCTTTGTCATAGAGTTTATAGGCATTAATTCCGTGTGGAGTTTGTGCTAAGCTGAGTTCTTTGTAATTCCTGATTTTCATAATTCTTCCTTTTTTAGCTCACGGATTTTCACAGATTGAACGGATTAAATTATAATTCTTTTCTTATCCGTATTTATCCGTGTTATCTGTGAGCTTATTTCTTCATTTTTCTTCCTTTTTTTCTATTGAGTAACCTGCTTTTTGAACTGCAGTAATTACTTCTTTTTCATCGTATTCACCATCGATCTGAACCAGTTTATCATGTAATGAAATATTAATTTTTTCTATTCCCTGTATAGGTTTAAGAGCATTCTCAATTGTATTAACACAATGCTGACAGGTCATATCCTGAATTTTGTAATTTCCTTTCATATCGATTATCTCCTTATTTTTTTTGAAAAACTTATTTGATAAATTTTTAGCAATCGCCCGAATCATCAAACCGGAAAGAATAACAGCTGAGAATATTTTCAGCCACATCGGAAGCATCTTCATCCCACCGGTTATCAGGTTCATATCTTCACCGGAGATTTTCCAGATGTGATCGACGATCAAGCCAAAAAGAAGAGCAGTAATTATTATGGAAAACAGGTAAATGAATAAAATTCTTTTACCGAGCTTTCCCGAAACAAAAGCCAGAGTAGCAGTATTAGTTGCAGGACCAGCGATCAGAAAGATCAAGCCTGCTCCGGGAGTCATTCCTTTGATAATAAGAGCTGCAGCAATGGGAATCGAACCGGTAGCACAAATATACATTGGAATTGAAATTAGAAGCATTATGGGATAAGCAAGCAGGGGATTACCTAGATACTGTTCAATGAAATCTCCGGGAATGATAAATCCGATAATTCCACCGGCAATAACCCCGATCAATATCCATTTCCCGGCATCATCGATCAACTCAATGAATCCGTATTGAAAAATGTACTTAATCTTTTCTAAAAAGTTATGCGAATGAGATTCCTCAGTATTGCAGATAATGCAGGAATTCCCTTCAGAAGGTTTTATTTTCTCTTCATTTTGTTTTTTCTCTAAAATCCCCGTAAGAGAACCGCTCATAATTCCTGCAAAAAAAGCAGCAACAGGTCTGATGATGGCAAATAAAGGTCCTAGCAGAGAATATGTTGCCAGGATGGAGTCTACGCCTGAGGTTGGTGTGGAAGAAAGAAACGATACTGTAGAACTCTTTCCTGCTCCCTCTTTTCGCAGATAGGCAGCCACAGGAATTACTCCACAGGAACACAATGGCAAAGGCACTCCAAAAAGTGAAGCTTTGATAATCGAACTTAATTTATTACCCGATAAATGCGTGTATATTTTTTCTCTGGGAATTATCAGATTCAATACTCCGGCGATGAAAAAACCGAAAAGAAGATAAGGCGACATTTCCAGAAGTAAAAACCAAACTGATTTTGAAATTCCTATTAATACTCCAATCATAACACTCTCCTATTCAGTAAAATCAGATAGTTTTATATTTTTAAAAGTCTGATAAATACTTTGCGAAATATTTTTTAGAGCATTACCAAAGATGCAATTCTCAAAAGGACAACCGGTTTTATGCAAAGGGCAATCATTAATAATTATCTTAGATTCGACGATCTCATAAATATCAAGAAAGCTGATTTCTTCCGCAGGTTTATTCAGCACAAACCCACCTGTGGGACCTCGAAAAGACCTGATGAGTCCGCTTTTACTTAATCTCTGAAATATCTTTGCGAGGTGAGCTTCCGAAGCATTCAATTTTTCTGCCAGGTATTTGGCATTTACTTTATTGGGACTTTGCTGTGCAACGATTGCCAGACCGTGTAAAGCCAGCGAAGCAGCTTCTGAAATATTGATCAAATGCGACATTTTAACTCCTTTTATAAATTCAGGTACTTAAATGCCGAAATAGGATTTTTGTGTCAAGATGTTTTTTTGTCGGTTAAATATCAGCAGTTATATTTACTTTTCTTTTGAGTTTTCATCTTTAAGCAATATCAGAAATTCCCCTTCCGGCAGGTCTTCAACATTCCAAGTGAATTCATTTTCACACATCAGTGGAGCAATTACAGCCACCTTCAGCATCGGTTCCAAAATCTGAATTTTCTGGGCAGTACCCAAGTGTTTCCTGCTGTGAAAATCTCCGTTAAAATGGATAACTTTGCGACGGGGTGGAATGCTCTGATATTTTACGATCGATTCTGCCATTGTATCGTCTTTGATGCACTGTGCTGCATATATCTGATCAAAATCCATTGTCATGCCAGCCGGCATTTTGCTGCTATGTGCCATATTATTCTGCATCGTCCGAATGAAGTGCTCTTTATATTCATCATCAAAAACTTTGTGTTTTCTGGCTACGTACTTCTTTTCTTCCTGCGAAAGTGAATCAAGTGCATTCATTCCCTGCTTGCTGATCATAGAAGCATATCGGCGCGGAATATTGGCAGCAACAACCGTCAGTTCATTCACTTTGGCAAATTCGATCAGTGGTTTGTAATCTGCTTCGTAATTCGGCCAGTGATGCGATTCTGCCAGAAAACATGTTTCCGAAATTTCATCACTCAAGTATTTATCCAATACCGGTTGTACATCACGTTCAAACATTTCCAGGGAAATGATCAGGTTTTTGTTTTTGTGATAAAACATCATCAAAAGTTCAATTTCCAGGGAATGTAAAATCTTATTATCGTGGAATTCTCCAAAGAAGATCACATCATAATCACCCAATCTTTCTACCATTTCCTTTAATTCGATCTCTTTATTCATGGTTGTATCGATGATCTTGTATTCCTGACAAAAAACCGGTAAGATCGAAAAAATCAATATAGTGATAATAATGATTCTTTTCATATTATTCCTCATTTTCAGCAAATATCATTTGATGGTATCTATGTAGTTTTGCATTTATTTCGTTATTTCTCCCGAAAAGTAGGAGCATTCTTTGATTCTTTTCCTTTTAAAACTTTGTGATAATAATCGTAAGTCATCGGATTGAGATCAGATAAGTTTTCCGCTTCAGTTACTTCTCCCAGAAAGATAGTGTGACTACCGGCATCCAGAGTATCAATTACCTTGCATTCAATGTAACCTACTGTGTTATCCAACACAATAGGAGCACCATTCTTCCCAATTTTGTAATTACAATCAGCAAATTTATCAATATCTCTCCCACTTCTGAATCCAAATCTCCCTATATCTATCATCGTCCATTTATCGGAAATAATTGAGATTGTAAAGACCTTGCTTTCTTTTATGAATTCGTGGGTCAGGTTTTGTTTGGAAATACTGATGGCAATCGTTGCGGGTTGAGGTGTAATTTGAAAAACAGTATTGGCAAGTTGTGCGTTTATTTTTTTTCCTTTTTTGGAACTTACGATGTATAAGCCATAACAGATTTTAAATAAGGCATTTAAATTCATTATATAATTATCCTCATCTGAAATTAATTTTCTTTAAGAATCTCATCATCATAAAGTGTTTCAAAATGTAATTTATGACCTGCTTCTTCTGAAGCCAATTTCCTGAAAAGCTGTTCCAGTTCCGTACCCGGGAAGTTATTTGCCATTTCAGTATACAACTTATTAGCTTTTTCTTCTTTCTTCATTGCTACTATCAGGATATCCTGATAATTCATATCTTCAGATGGTTCCATATCTACAATATAATCGCTGATATGCAGATCTGTAACTTCTTTTATTTCAATTTTCTCAAATCCTTTGTTTCGAATGTTTTCTAAAATTATTACGTGACCTTTTTCCATATTCTCAAACTCTTTCAGCATTTCAATTTGAGCATGGAATTTTACTTTCTCTTGCAATTCCTGGTAGAATTTAATTGCTTCTTTTTCGCCGGCTATGGCAAAATTTATAACTTCATTGAATTTTTCTTTGGTCATAAAAACTCCTTAATTAAAAAAACTAATGTTAGAAAGGATGCTGCCATTTTAGACAGCACCCTTAAAACATATTAATCTACCGGGCTGAACATATCTTTGCCAACACCACACACCGGGCAAACCCAATCTTCGGGAAGATCGTCGAATGCTACATTGTTATTTTCAGCCGGATCATAGATATATCCACATGCATCACATACATATTTTTGCATTATTTCCTCCGATTATTTAATAATTTTCTATCCAAATTTCAAAATGAGCTTGTGGATGATTACAGACAGGACAAATTTTGGGAGCTTCTTCTGCTTCGTGAATGTATCCACAATTTCGGCATTTCCAGTAAACTTTTCCGTTTAACTTGAAAACTTTTCCTTCTTCAATATTAGAGAGCAATTTTTTGTACCTTTCTTCGTGTCTTTTCTCAACTTTAGCAATTCCTTCGAACATGGCAGCAATATCATTGAATCCTTCTGCGCGTGCTTCTTTTGCCATGTTTGGATACATTTCTGTCCATTCGTAATTTTCACCACCTGCAGCTTCTTTCAGGTTTTCGATAGTATTCCCAATTCCATTCAAAGCTTTGAAATGAAGCTTGGCATGTTCTTTTTCATTTTCAGCAGTTTCCATGAAAAAAGCTGAAATCTGTTCATAACCTTCTTTTTTCGCTACTTTTGCAAAATAAGTGTATTTGTTTCTCGCTTGAGATTCACCAGCAAAAGCGTCCCATAAGTTTTTTTCTGTTTTTGTACCTTTTAATTCCTGCATGTTTTATCCTCCTATTTTATTTTTTTCTATTAATATTGTGCATCCATCCTGAATTCTCCAACATCCAGCCAAAAACCTGAGTTTGTCACAGAGTCATATTGAGACTGTAAGAGATCATAATGAAATCGTTCTTCATCGCAAATATTAAGAACAATTTTTTTTGTTCGAGCATCATCAAGCTCTTTATTAAATTCTTCAAAGAAATGAATTGCCTTTCTTTCAAGTTCCATCCCGATTTTTATTGCTTCAATCTCAGAAGCTCGACCCGCTTTTTCCAATCTTGAAGTTAACTCTCTAATCACCGGAGAAATTGTTTTTGAAGTTTCACTTTTTACCAATTTATTCCAATCCTCACCATTGATAATTGGATTAAAGATGTTTTTAAAATCAGTGAGGTGACGTAATTCATCATCTGCTAATTTTTGAAACATTTTTTTCCCCAGTTTATTATGAGACATTTCTACTGCTTTCAGGAAAAAATTTCTTCCATCAATTTCTAACTGAATTGCTCCTATTGCTAATTTGATATGTTTTGCGCTACTTTGCATAACTTCCTCCAGATTCTTTTATTTTTGCAACTAACAAAATCGAACAAAACAAACAATTAAATTAATTAAAGTCCAATTAAAAAACAATTCCCTTTTTCGTTTGTATTTGTTAGTAATTGTTCGTTGCAAATTCTTTAACTTTTCCACAATCCGTGCAGATTGCACCATTCTCTCACTTCGATGATATCTTCTTTTTTCACAGGGAAGAATCCTTCCGGTTTATCGCCGGGTTTCAATTCTAACCTGCAAACTTTGTCTTTCCTGAGAACTTCAATGAATTTGATGTAATGATTTTCTACCATAGGATGTTCCTGGTTCTGACCAACTTTAACCAGAACTCCACCTTCAACTTCTTCCACAAATGGTACATGTTTTTCTGTAGTAGCATCTTCAGTTTTTGCTTCTAATTTTACCATTGGTTGACCGCAACAAACTAATGCTGGGGCTCCTTCATTCATAATTTCCACTACATTTCCACATATTTCGCAGAAATAGATTTCTCTTAATTGTGTCATTTTATCCTCCTAGATTTTTTCTTTTATTTTTTCTTTTGCTTTTTCCAATAATTCTTCATCAGGGACATATTGCATTTTGATCTGTTCGAGCATTTCAAAACCGCATTCTTTGAGAATAGTTTCAACTATTCCAACACTCTGTCCACCCCAACCGAAAGAACCAAATGCAAGTCCGATCCTGTTTTTGGGAGCAAGTCCTCTTAAGTAAGTTAAAAAAGTTGAAACCGTGGGAAGGATGTTATTATTCAAAGTGGGAGAACCAACGCAAATATATTTTGCTGTCAGGATTTCTGTCATAACATCGGAAATATGAGTACATTGAAGGTTGAACATTCTTGTTTTATAATTTTTCTCTTCGAAAGCTTCTTGAATTTTATAGGCTATTCTTGCAGTTGATTTCCACATTGTATCATAAATGATAATAGCTTTTTCATCCACTTCATTCGTTGACCATCTTTTATATTCTTTGATAATCTCAGGAATTCGAGAACGCCAGATAAGTCCGTGGCTGGGACAGATGGTTTCAATATCCAGACCTCCAACAACTTCCAGAGCTTGCTGAACCTGTGTTCCATAAGGAAGAACGATATTAGCATAGTATTTTTCTGCTTCATGCATCATAATATTGAATGGATATTCATCATCGAATCGCTCCGAAGATGCAATGTGCTGACCAAATGCATCGTTAGAGAAAAGTATTTTTTCTTCGGGACAATAACTCACCATATTATCGGGCCAGTGAACCATTGGAGTTTGAACAAAATGCAAACTTCGTTTGCCTAATTTTAAGACATCACCGGATGTAACAGTTTTATAATCCCAATTTTGTTTGAAATGTTTTTGTAACCCTTCCACACCTTTTGGAGAAGCAAAGAGCTTTGCATTAGGGCACAATTTTTTCATGTTACTAAGCGAACCAGTGTGATCCATTTCAATATGATTTTGAACAATATAATCGATTTTAGAAGGATCGATTAACTGTGAAATTCTTTTAATCAGTTCTTCTGCCAGGTAATATTTTACATTATCGATAAGGGTGATCTTTTCGTCTATTATAAG
>DAOUUD010000107.1 GCA_030668345.1 Candidatus Cloacimonadota bacterium
CGTAAGGCAGGCGGCCCGCGATTGAAAACTTCTGAAGACATCTATATTGCAACGGATCAAAGTGCTATTGTATTATTCCAACGTTATGACTCGAAAGTGATTGACGGCGGCGGCGGTGCATTGAAGTATCTGAGACAGTTAAGTTCATAATCATGAGACTGTATTTTCTTAGAAATGTGCGTGCAGAGTACGCGCCAGGGAAAGAGTTTAAAGAGGGATGTGTTTACGACATCCCTCTTAACAACTTGTCTACCATGTTGGATAATGGGTTCGCAGTACCGGAAGGCGAAAAGCCTAAAAATACTGTAACAATAAAACAGCCGATAGTTAAAACCGAAGCTGTAAAAAAGCCAGGAACAAAAAAAATACGAGGCAGACAAAAGACTAAAAAATGACACTAAGGGAGGTTGTAGGTAGTTCTGAAGAAGCAATTAGCTTAGACGTTGCAAAAGAACATTTGAGGGTAACAAATACCGATGAGGATAGCTATATATTAGAAATTATAACCGCAGCCAGGAGTTACGTTGAAAACGAGATCGGCGAAACGTTACACAAAGCGACTTATAACTATTATCTAGATGAATTTCCAGATGATGACATTGAAGCACCTTTGCCCCCTTTAACATCAGTAACTCACGTAAAGTATTACGATACTGATAATGCATTACAGACTTTAGTAGCTGACACTGATTACCGTGTTGATGCGAATTCCATACCCGGAGTAATTGAACTTATCGATAGTTGGCCTTCCACTTACGACAGAACAGCGGCGGTACAAATTCAATTTGTAGGTGGTGAATCGGATTATTTGCAGATCAATAAAAATATAATTAGGATAATATAAAGTTTATTGTGCATCCTATTCTCCTCTATCCTCTGGTTTGGATGATAATGATTTCCTGTTTCATTAAAAGACACTTCTTCACTGCTCGGATACTGTTATTCACGTTGATATTACATTCCTTTCACATTCAAGCTTCATCGCAAATTAGACATTACCGAAGATGGAAAAAGATTAGTTTATGTCAAATTAAAATAATCTTCCTCATTCCTAAGCTTCTGCTTGGGAATGCGATTAAGAGAAGTTTCTACTTCTCAATATCCGGCAACAGAAGTTGCCTGTATTACTGCATTACGAACTGGAAAGTTCGTAATGAGATGCTAACTGTCAAGCATCTTCCTACCAGCCACCAATGTAGACATTATTTCAACTTCATCATTTACATAAATGAGTTTGGATAGCAGTTCACTGCAGTTGTATTTATTTTGCTCTGGGATTTTAAGGAACACCAGGTCGGCATCTTTGCCTTCTTCTACCGAGCCGATGATATCTTCTTTTCCCAGTACTTTGGCACCACCCAAAGTAGCATAATAAAATGCTTCCTGCGGAGATACAACGTCATCGTTCTGGCGGAAGCTGCACATCTTCATTACATTCAGCATGCTCAGCGATGTACCGCCTGCCACATCGGAAGCCAGGGCAAGATCTATACCTGCTTTCTGCAAACGTTTCAGCGGGAACATACCGCTTTTAAGGAAGAAATTGGAATCGGGACAGTGAGCAACTTTACTATTGGTTTTACGCAGGATATCGATTTCATTATCATCCACGTGGAGCACATGACCCAGAATGGTTTTGGTTCCCAGAAGATTATATTTCCGGTAAATAGCAGTATAGCTTTCACAATCAGGGAAAAGCTGGAGAGTAGTTTTTATTTCTTCATGATTTTCAGAGAGATGGGTTTGAATGAAAGCATCGTTTTCTTTTGCAAAATCACCGATAAGCTGCATTAATTCGGCGGAACAGGTAAGCGCAAAGCGGGGAGAAAAAACATATTCCAGCAGATCGGTCTTTTTATTCCATTTTTCAAAGAGTTCCACACTTTCCTGGAAAGATGTGTTTGTATCTTCTTTCAGAAAATCGGGACAACCGGAATCCATCATGGTTTTACCGATGACAGCACGTACTCCCAAATTTTGTGCAACTTCAAATGCAATATCACATGCCTGTTTAAAAGGAGCTGTGTAAATAACAGAAGTAGTAGTTCCTTTTTTTATGGAATCGTTAAAGAAATCCTGAGCTACCTTTTTGGCGAAGTCCGGTTCTTTCGAGCGAAATTCTTCGGCAAATGTGTAGGTGTTCAGCCAGTGCAGAAGGTTTGGGCTGTGCGAGCCGCGAATATAAAACTGCGATAGATGCACATGTGTATCTATGAATCCTGGAATGCAGATCAAATCTGAATGATCGATAAAATCGTGACTGAGAGTTGCCTTGGAAATGGAGCTTATTTTCCCCCTGGAAATTGAAATAAAAACTTCAGGTATGAATTCAGCTTTTTGTTGAGAAACAGGATTCAGAATATTGGTCTTAATTATCATTTTTTTTTTCACCAATATATTTCATTTCCAGTTTTAGAATCTTTACATCGGAAACCTGCAGAATTGTTATGTTCCACTGATTTATAGTAAGTTTGGTATTCTGGCGGGGGATTTTTTCCAATTTATTTATAATGAGCCCGGCAATAGTTTCATAATCACCTTCCGGCAGGTTCATTTCGTATTCATCATTCAGAAAATCGATCTCAACGAAACCCTGCACTTTGTAATGATTTTCTCCTATCTTTTCCACTTCCATGGGAGCGGTGGTATCATATTCATCTTCGATCTCACCGACGATCTCTTCCAGGATATCTTCGATAGTAACGAGTCCGGCGGTTCCACCAAAGGAATCAACGATAATAGCCATACTATTTTTATTTGCCTGCATCTCGGCAAGCAGATTATCCACATCCATAATTTCCGAAGCAAAGAAGGCTTCCCTCACAAAGTCAGAGGCTTTCATTTTACCTACATTATCCTTCTTAATCAGGTCATAAATAATCAGGATACCGATAATATGATCGAGATCTTCATCGTAAACAGGGAACCTGGTAAAACCTTTTTCTTTGGCAATGGATATCACTTCATCTATGGGAGTATTTTTTTCAAGTGCAACGATCTCGGTACGGTGGATCATAACATTTTCTGCATCCAGTTCTGTAAATTCAAGGGCTTCTTCCAGCATATCACGTTGATCTTCATGCAATACACCATCATCTTTTGTTTCTGCCAGCATGTAAGAAAGATCCACGCGCGTTAAAATATGGAAACCGTTCTTTTCTGATAACTTGAACAATCTGGCTAAAAGAGAATTCAATAGAGATACAAATTTAACAAAAGGTAATAGAATAAGGCTGAAGAACCTGAGAAGTGGAAATCCACGTGTAACGAGTTTATTGGGATTTTCCCGGTATAACGCCTTGGGAATGATCTCGGCAAAAATAAGGATAGCGCCTGCAATGATCAATGTGGCAGTAGTTTCAGAAATATGAAAAGCATTTTTCTGCTGATTGAAGATGTTTATCAGGAGAATAGAAAGTGATGTTACAATAACAAGGGAAATATTTGTTCCGAAAAGAGTGGTACCGAAAAGTTTATCCGGGTTTTCCAGGATATGCAATATCTGTTTTTTCTTTTTACTTTTCTTAGCCTGCTGCTCCATTTTCATCCGGTCAATAGAGATAAGCCCTGTTTCCATCCCGGAGAAAAAAGCAGACAGAAAGAAAAATATGATAATTATTAAAAGAGTAAAAATCCACATTTTAATTATTTACAATCTCGTTTTTATATGCCACTTTCAAGGCATTTATGAACACATCGAGTTCACCGAGCAATATGTTGTTCAGCTTGTAAGATGTCAAATTTATTCTGTGATCTGTCACCCGGGACTGGGGAAAATTATAGGTTCTTATCTTAGCACTGCGGTCACCGGTTCCTACCTGTAATTTACGGGAAGCCGATGTCTCAGCCTCATGTTTGGCAATTTCGATATCGAGCAATCGCGAACGTAAAACTTTCATCGCTTTATGTTTATTTTTTAACTGTGATTTTTCATCCTGGCAGGTAACTACCAATCTCGTAGGAAGGTGGGTAATGCGCACGGCAGAATCGGTAGTATTCACACTTTGACCGCCATGCCCGGAAGACTTGTAAACATCGATCTTCAGGTCATTAGGATCGATCTCGATCTCCACTTCATCTGCTTCGGGAAGAACAGCCACAGATATAGCCGAGGTATGAACACGACCTTGAGATTCGGTTGCGGGAACCCGCTGCACACGATGGACACCACTCTCAAAACGCATGGTACCGTAAACATGATCACCGGAAAGAGAAAGGATGATCTCTTTAAATCCACCGACTCCGGTTTGGCTTGATGAAAGCACAGAAAGTTTCCAACCTTTTTTCTCAGCAAAGTAACTATACATCCTGTAGAGGTCTGCCACAAACAGTGCGGCTTCTTCTCCACCGGTTCCTGCCCTTATCTCAACTATAACATCTTTTTCATCGTTAGGATCTTGGGGAGATAGTAAATCTTCCAACTCTTCTTTTTTCTGCCCGATCTCTAATTGTATTTCGGTGTTTTCTTCCAATGCCAGATTTTTCAGTTCTTCATCTTCTGTCTGTTTTATTAATTCATTATTATCGGTCACCGTTTGCTCAAGTTCAATTATCAATTTGTAACATTGCAGGATGTTTTCAAGTTCTTTATATCGTTTGGATATCTTGCTATAATAGCGCCTGTCAGTCATTTTGGCAGTATCATAGATTTCTTTTTCCAACTGTTCATATTCAGTTTGAAGTGATAGTATCTTCTCTTTTGAGATCATTACTTATCCTCATTCTCGATGAACTTAACGTTATTATAGTCTGAGATATCCATCTCTAATGCGCATTTCATGGCTACCACGGCTATTTCGATCTGTTCGTCGTCAGGCTGCTGAGTGGTGATCTTTTGCAATGCAAGTCCGGGAGCGGTCATTAGTTTAACAAGCGGATGATGTATGTTTTTACCGGATAATTTCAATACTTCATAGGAAACACCAGAGATAAACGGAAGCATCAGGAAATGATAGCCAAGCCGTAACAGGACGGATGGAACTCCAAAGAAATAGGCAAAGATCGTATCTACGATCGAGAAAATAAGGATAGCAATAAGCAGCACAAAAAACATAAAGCTGGTTCCGCAGCGAGGATGTAGTGTTTTAAATTGCTGTACACTCTGCGGAGTAAGATCACTCCCTTTCTCGTAGGCAAATACAGATTTATGTTCTGCTCCGTGATATTCGAACAACCTGTGCACATCTTTCAGCCTGCTGATTATCCACACGTACAAAACAAAGAAAATGATGCGGATAGAACCGGCAAAGAGGTTAAAATATACATTTTCTTTTCCCAGCTTCATCCATTCCGCTATCTGGTATGGAAGAAAAGCAAAGAGAAGAAATGCCAGCCCAAAAGCAAAAATATAACCCAGAATTTCTTCCATTTTCTGGTGTGATTCCGATTTCTTTTTCTTCTTTTTATTAGATTTATTTTCTTCTTCTTCCCAATCCAGTTCGGCACGTGATACAGAAAAATTTAAAGTTTTGATGCCTATTACAAGCATTTCGATAAGAGATACAAAACCGCGGATTATAGGTAAACTATAAAAACCCTTGCTCTGTGTTTTGCTGATGAATTTTTCTTTCTTCAGCTCAATGGAGTTATCTTTACGTCGAATAGCTGTTGCCAGGTATTGTGGTCCGCGCATAAGCACACCTTCAATAACCGCCTGACCACCAACTTGAATTTGTTTTTTTGTTTCTTTCATTAATTGTTCCCAAAAAAAACGCACCACAACAAATGTGAGAGTAGTTGTGGTGCAGAATGTGTTTGAATTTCTATTTTTCTTTGTTAAGATTGTATCTTTGGTTGAATTTTTCTACACGACCCTGTTTGGAAACAGATCTTTGTTTCCCTGTGTAAAAAGGATGACAATTAGAGCAAATTTCAACCTTCTTGATCCCAGGACTTGTAGACCTTGTTTCAAAGGTGTTTCCGCAAACACAGGTAACCGTTACCTTTTCATATTTCGGGTGAATTCCATTTTTCATCTCTATCTCCTGCTACAAATAATAACCAATAAACTATAGGAAAGCACTATTTTTTTTCTAAGGTTATGCTGTCAACAGATTTATGCTTTTCAGGCATTCCCAAAAAAAATTGAAAGTCATTGTGTTCTTATTAAAAAAAGAAATAAGATGATTTTTCACATGGAGATTGGCAAGTATTGATCTTCATTTCTTTTATACCGACAAAATAAACCCGTCTAAGCTGGACAGGC
>DAOUUD010000119.1 GCA_030668345.1 Candidatus Cloacimonadota bacterium
ATTTCTATCAAATATTATCTTTTTATTCATTTTAGTAAAATTCCCATCAGATCAATGCAATTGTTTACAATAAAAAAATGCAGGGAACTTTTGTTCCCTGCTATGTAATTCAAATTATATCCAACCTCTATCTCTGGAAGCCTGTGCAACTCTGTTTATGGAGATCACATAGGCAGCATCTCTCATATAAAGGTTCTTTTCTTTGGCCAGTTTGGAAACATCGAGATATGCAGATGTCATTTTAACATCCAGCTTTCCAAAGACCTCGTCTTTCTCCCAGTAGTAATTCATATTGCATTGAACCTGTTCAAAGTAACTGCACGTTACACCGCCGGCATTTGCCAGGAAATCCGGGATCATGTGAATTCCTCTTTCCTTGATTACTGCATCGGCTTCCGGTGTAGTTGGCCCGTTTGCGCCTTCAGCAATTATTTTCACTTTAGCGTTGATCTTATCAACATTATCTTTCGTGATCTGATTTTCCAGGGCAGCAGGAATAAGAATATCAACTTCTTGCTCGATCCATTTATCTCCAGGTAATACTTCATAACCGAGAGCTTTGGCTTTTTCTTTGTCGATACCACCAAATCTATCCGTGATAGATAATAGAGCATCAACATTGATCCCATCAGCTTTTACAAATGTATAAGAAGTATTATCAGCTTGATCCCAACAGGAAACACAGATTACTTTTCCACCTAATTGATTGTAAAGTTTTATAGCATATTGAGCAACATTTCCAAAACCCTGAAAAGCAGCAGTTGTATCTATCGGTTTAATATTCATTTCCTTTAAAGCTTCTCTTACAGTAAAGATAACACCGTAACCGGTTGCTTCTGTTCTTCCTAATGAACCGCCCATTCCAACAGGTTTTCCAGTGATCATGCCAGGATATTTTGCACCATGGATCGCTTCATATTCATCGAGCATCCAAAGCATGTGTTGAGCACTTGTCATAACATCCGGTGCGGGAACATCCTGCAATGGCCCAACATCACGTGCGATTTTCCTTACCCAGCCTCTGCAGATCTGTTCCTGTTCTCTTTCACTCAAATTGTGAGGATCACAGATAACTCCACCTTTACTGCCACCAAGTGGAATATCTACAACTGCACATTTCCAGGTCATCCACATCGATAGAGCACGAACGGTATCTATTGTTTCCTGGGGATGGAATCTGATTCCACCTTTGCCAGGTCCCCTGGCATCGTTGTGCTGACATCTGAATCCCCTGAAAACTTTCGATGTTCCATCATCCATTTTCACAGGAATACTGAAATGATATTCCCTTAATGGATTTCTCAATAGATCTTTTGTTGCTTCATCCAGATTTAAGATTTCGGCAACATCATCAAACTGCTTCTGAGCCATCTCAAAAGCGTTAAATGTTTTACTCATTTTTTTACTCCTCTATTTTTTCTGGTTATCGAGAACTTTTTATTTTTTCCTAAATTTAAAGTCAATATGTTTATATCGTTTTCAGTATTTTATTTTTTTACAAAACATACTTATGTAAGTATTATATTTTATAATAAAATGAATTGCAATATTTATTTTCTAAAAGTTAGATTTAAAAGATGTGAAAGCATAGAATATCTGCTTTATAAAAATATAATCTGATACCCTTTTACCTTGACATAATATGAGTGTATAAAGTTTATTTTGGCAGTAATTTCAAAAGGATTAAATATGAAAAGAATTATAGCTCTAATTCTGCTGCTTTATGCAATATCGATTTTTGCTCAATATGGAGATTTTAGCTGGAACTCTCCGCAATTAACTTCAAACAATTCAATATCATTCTTAGCAAAGAACCCGGATGAATCCAATTTATTTCCGATGAAAAATATCTGGGTAGTACATGATTCTTCTTCCTTTAACTTCGCGCTTTTCTCCTGGCAGGATTTCAAACATTCAGTAAGCAATTTCTTTTCGCAGAATGATAGTTCATATTTCCTTTTGTATCATACACCGGATTATCACTTCAAAGAAACTAAAAATTTTGGTTACCCTAAAATTTCCACTATACATCCTTCAATACCCCTGAGATCTCTTCTCAAGTTCAGTTTACTTACCGGAAGTGACTTTGCAGTTAAAGACGATACTAATTATTATTTCGCATATTATGGTACAAAACTTTCCGGTTATATAAATTGGAGATTATTCTTTTACGGATATTGGTGGGCAGGTCATTTTGCAGGTGATACTGATTTAGCTCGGTCTTCTCCACTTATCGACAGTTGGACGCAAAGATCAACTGATAAAGACCAGATCCATCTTGATAATATTACCGGTAAGATCACCTATATAGGGAAAGGTAACTTCTGGTCAGTATCTGTAGGTAGAGGTAAATACGAGATAGGAAGCAATATCGGGGGAAGTATCATTTTAAACGATGATTGCAATGATTATGGCTACTTTAGTAATAAGTTCATTTTTAAAGAACTTTATATATCATTTCTGCATGCCACCCTCATACCGGACAGCACAAGCTATGAAGATGAAAAAGAATATACAGATAAATTTCTGGTGGTTCATAAGATCGGTTGGACACCAAATAACAACTTTGAACTTTTCCTGGGCGAAGAAGTTATTTACGGCAACCGGAATATCGAAGTGAGTTACCTGTTACCTATAACGTTCTGGCGAGCTACGGAGCATAATCTTGCCGACCGCGACAATGTGCTGATCTTCGCAGGAATGAATTGGAAACCGATTAATAAAAATCTTATTTATTTTAATTTTATTTTGGATGAACTGCGAAAAAGCGAAATTTTCGGAGATTGGTGGGGAAACAAATATGCATTGCAGATGGGAAATTCTTATACTTTTGATCAGCAGAGGAATTTGAAGTTAAGTTTGGAATTCACAGCGATACGCCCCTGGTTATACACGCATTATATCTTGCATAACAAGTTTTCTCATGACGGGATAGGATTAGGTTTCCCGGAAGGTAGTAATTTGATACAATTCGCTGCAGAATTCAACTTTGATCTTAGACACAATTTTAATTTCAACCTGCATTCGGCTTTTACCAAGCAGGGAAGTATTGGCAACGATTTCAGTATAAATTATGAAACACGTGATAAATCAAAAGATTACGACACACACTGGCTGGAAGGAGAAATTACTAACAGACTTTCTCTCTGCCCTGTGATAACCTGGCAGCCTTTAGCTCATCATCGTCTGAAAATTGGACTTTTTACTACACGAATCGATGAAGAAGAATTGGAAAACGAAATATTCATCAGTTACCAGGCTATTTATTAATGGATTTAATTATACTGATCTTTTCCATTTTCCTGGTAATTCTAGGCTTAGGCATCCTGCGAAACTGGAAGGTTAAATTCCCTGGACAAAACACTTATTCCATCCTGATAGCCTGCCGTAATGAAGAAAGCAATTTGCCTGAATTATTTCAATCCCTCAGAAATATCGACTACCCGAACGACAAATTCGAGATAATCATCGTAGATGATGCATCTGATGATGATTCTTTCAGGCTGATCAGCAAATTCTGTTCTGATTCAAAGAATGCGAAATGCTTCCGTTTAGAAAAAAAGGATCTTGACTATTTTGGTAAGAAAGCCGCTCTCAAGAAAGCAGCTGATAATGCAATTTTCGATTTTCTGCTCTTTACAGATGCTGATTGCTTCCCACAACCAGATTGGCTGAAAAGTTATAACAAATTCATCTCTGATAGAACCGGTATGGTAGTGGGAAATTACAAAGAGAAAAAAGCATCGAGTTTCCGAATTTTTTGCAACCGGATATCTTTTGCTATTTATGCAGGAACCATTGGGTTGAATTGCCCTTTCAGCGCCTCTGGTGGCAATATGACTGTACGTAAGCAAGCATTCCTGGAAGTAGGCGGTTACGATAGAATTAAACATTACATAGCTGGAGATGATAAACTGCTTCTTAATCTGATAAGGAAAACCAAATGGCAGATATCCTATAACCCGGAATTTGTTGTGCAAACAAAAGCAGTTTCCGATAAAATAAGTTTACATCATCAGCAGAAAAGGCGTTATGGAAAATTCGGTATGTCTTCATTCGGTTTTAAGATTATATCGCTTTTGATTTTATTTGTCTATTTTTATATCCCTGTGAGAATCTTTATTTTCAAAGATTGGAAAAGCATATTGGTTTACCTGTTTGGAGCTCTGTTTTTCTGGATGATAAATCTTACAAAACATAAATTTAGATTTAGAATGATCGATCTGATCTTTATTCTGATCTATCCTTATTACTTGATCATATATTCACTGTTAGGAACTTTCAGCACCTGGAATTGGAAGAACTAATCTGTAAGTTCGGAAACGGTGACGAATTTATAACCCATCTCCCGGATATCTTTAACTAAAATATTCACAGCTTCCACAGTTACATTGCGATCTCCACCACCATCATGCAATACAATGATCGAGCCTGGTTTCAACTTTTTTAAAACCTTTCCTACAATTTCATAGGGATGAGCATATTTGAAATCTTTTGGTCCGATATCCCATAAGATCATCTTTTTTTTCATTTTTTTCAATAAAGATATTAACTGAAATGAAGTCCTGCCAAAAGGTGGTCTGAAATGAATAGGTTGGCTGGCTCCTGCCTGCAAAAGCAGTTCATCGGTTCTTTCGATCTGGTTCCTGAGCCACTTGAGCGATCTACAGCGCATGGTTTTATGAGAATAGGAATGATTTCCAATTTCGTGACCATCGGAGATGATCCTGCGCACGATGTCCGGATTTTGCTCAGCATGCACTCCTGTTAAAAAGAAGGTTGCTTTTATGGAATATTTAGCAAGTATATCAAGGATCTGATCGGTGTAAGGATCTTGCGGACCATCATCAAAAGTCTGGGCTACAGACCAGCTTTTCCTATTGCCATGTCGCATAATTGTACCCTTCATTTTCTTTCCTTTCTCCATATATAATCTAATTAGTTGACTGTTTACAGCAACTTCTTAAATTCGGAAATGATTAAGAAAGAATATTGGCTGAAAGGTCAAGAATTTTAAAGAAGAAATATGAATAAGATATTAAAGAATAAAGCAATATATATTGTAAAACTTATAGTAACATTAACAATTTTGTTTTTCATATTTCGCAAAATAGATTTTCAAATGTTGCTTTCTACCTTTAAACATATCAAGCTCTGGATCATTGCAGTAATTATACTTACGGCCAGTATTAAGATCCTGATAGAATACAGAAATTGGGGACATTATCTCAAGATCGATCCACAATATTCACCCAAAAGATCGGAAATATTCAAATCCCTTATGATAGGTCATTCATTGCGCTTTTTGCTGCCGGGCGGTCATGGCGTGATCGGTAAGATGTATTTTGTAAATAACAAGAAAATGATGACTTTCATGTCGTTGGGGGTAGAAAAATTCTTCCAGATCTGGATCAACTTTGTGTTCGCCAGTTTTGCTTCGATCTTTTATTTCAGACATAAATCGATTTTTCCCACCATACTCATTTTTGTTTTTATTCTTGCTTTCCCCTTCCTGGTTTACCTGATAAAGCATATTAAACATAACAGCAAATTTGAAGTGTATTTTAAGCAATATTTAAAAATCGTACCGCGTATATGTTATATGCAGGGAATTTATATGGCTCTCACGATTCTACAATATTATCTCATCCTGAATATTTTTTCTGAATTTCATCCATTCTCGGCAATTATATCAATCCCGCTCATTTTGTTTGCGAATGTGATCCCGATAACTTATGCCGGATTAGGATTAAGGGAAAAATTTGCCA
>DAOUUD010000042.1 GCA_030668345.1 Candidatus Cloacimonadota bacterium
GCCGGCGGTGTGGGGCAGATAGAACTACCAGCAGTTTCCCGCACAATGAAGTTGAAAGGCATCGATGTTTTTGGAACAGGTGATTGCCTTTTCCCTCCCCGAACAGAAGAACTAAAACAGGAATTATCGGAAGTGGCAGAAGGATTGTTTTCATTACCGGCAGACTCCAGTAGATTCCTGCTTCAAACAGAGGTAATTCTTTCCACAAAACTGGCACATAAAAAGAATAAAACTATAGCCCATCATCTCATTCTTTTCCCGGATTTTTATTCAATTTACAAGATGCAGGAATTAATGAAAAAATGGGATATGAAAAATACGATCGGCAGACCTTTTATAACAAGCGGAAGCCAGAAAGAACTGGAAAGCCAGCTTTTTGAAATACAGAATATCGATCCGCTTATCGAGATAATTCCTGCGCACATAATGACTCCTGACGGGATTTATGGCAGCAAAAATAACCTGAATGAACTGATAGAGTTTTACGGAAAATTTCTACCTAATATCAGGTGTATCGAAACAGGTTTAAGTGCCGATCCCCAAATGCTGGCTACCATTCCTGATCTGGCAGAGCTTACTTTCATCTCGAATAGTGACTGTCACAGTGCTGCCTTGAACCGGATCGGGCGGGAATTCACGATATTAAATGTGGGAAAAACAGATTATCCTTCCATTATCAATTCACTTCGAGAAAATCAGGTTATAATGACAGCCGAATTTAATCCTGCTGAGGGAAGATATTTCCTCACGGGACATCGTGGAAACAGAAACAACCACTCGAAAGCAATGATCTTCCGGCATAATGTTCCATCTGACCTGATCTGCCCGGAATGCGGGAAAAAAATGTTCCTTGGAGTGCAACAACGCTGCAGACAACTTCAAGATAAAAACTGCAAAATCGTTCCCAGAAAGTTTATGCATCTCATTCCTTTAGTGGAAGTAATAGCAGTTGCTCAGAATCTGAAGAGCATTAATTCGAATAAAGTGCGAAAGATATTCGATGAGATCATGAATGTATTCCCCTCGGAAATTGCTTTATGGCAATCAGATAGCATTCATGTTATGCTTGACAAAAGAATCGATGAAAAAACTATCAACCATATTTTGGTTGTGCAATGTGGCAGTTTTAAGTTCGACCCACCCGGACATGATGGGATTTATGGGAAATTACAGGTAGGAGTATATTAATGGATCTGAGATTATTAAACAGACGCAGAGAGAAATTAGCAAAGCAGTTAAAGGGAAAGGAAATCGCTATTGTCTTTGCTGCATCTGAACCAGCTTATCCAAACTATTTTTTGCAAAATAATAATTTCCTGTATTTAGCTGGATTAGAAATTCCAAATGCTGTTCTTATATTGAGTAAAGAAAAAGAAAAACATATCTGCATGCTCTTTATTGAACGAGGAATTCCTGAACAAGAAGTCTGGGAAGGTAAAAAGCTAACAGTCAAAGACGCAAAGCAAATAAGTGGAATTGAAAAAATATTATATTTAGACGAATTTGATAGAATTATAAGTCTGGCATTATTGAACAAAACAAAATGTTTTGTAAATGATATACTAACATCCCTTAACACAAATTTAAATAAGCAACAGAATTTCATTAAGCAAGTTAGAGATAGATTTCCAAAACTGCAGTTTGATGACATATCAGAAATAATACTTCCTCTCAGAACAATTAAGGATAAATGGGAAATAAAACAGCTACAAAAAGCTATCGATATTACCGGAGATGGAATTAAATGTATAATTGAAAAAGCAAAACCGGGAATGATGGAATATGAGCTGGAAGCGCTTCTTCTTTATAAAGCAAGGAAAAATGGGATTAAACATATGGCTTTCAAACCTATCATTGCCTCAGGAATAAATGCTGCTACTCTTCACTATGAAAAGAATAATTCAAAGATTAGAAAAAATGACCTGGTTCTCCTTGATGTTGGAATCTCCCATAATAATTACAGTGCTGATATTTCCAGGACTTTTCCGGTTTCAGGAAAATTCTCACAACGCCAGAAAGCTATTTATAAAGAAGTTCTGGATATTAATAAGAGCATCATCAAGATGATTAAACCTGGCGTCGGTCTGTTAGACCTTAATAAGAAAACGGTCGAACTTATAACTGATTCTCTCTTACGTCTCAAACTGATAAAAAATAAAGAAGATTACAAAAAATACTATATGCATAATGTTTCTCACCATCTGGGCATGGATACACATGATATAGGAGCAAGAGATTCGGTTCTTAAAGAAGGGAATGTGATCACAGTGGAACCCGGAATTTATATTTCTGAGGAAAAGATAGGTGTTCGTATCGAGGATGATATACTGGTCACTAAAAACAGTTACAAAAATCTATCGCAAAAAATTCCCAAAGAAATTGAAGAGCTGGAAAAATAAATACCGCAAATGCGGATAAGGGAATAACAAATGAAGATAGCAATTTATCCGGGAACCTTTGATCCCATCACAAATGGGCACATCGATGTTTTGAAAAAAGCCAGTAAGTTGTTTGATAATATAATTTTGGCAGTTGCGAATATCACGGGCAAGGAAACCATTTTCACCCTGGAAGAACGAACTGAATTGTGCAGGAAATCACTTCCCGAATTTCCCCAGGTTGAAGTACGAAATTTCAACGGTTTAGCTGTAGATTTTGCTGTAGAGATCGATGCTTGTACAATGATCAGGGGTTTGCGTGCTGTTTCCGATTTTGAGTATGAACTTTCATTGGCTCTGATGAATAAAAAGCTGCAACCATGTATAGATACCATCTTCTTTGTGCCCGATAATAGGTATCTTTATCTCAGTTCGACAATGATTAAACAGGTTGTAGAACTTGGTGGTAACATCAAAGACTTAATTCCACCCTGTGTAGAACTAGCATTAAAGAAAAAGTATACAAAATAAGCAGTATAAAATTATTGAAAAAGTTAAGGAGATAAAAATGAATAAAAAGAAACTGAATATCAAACTCGATGAAAAAGTGGGAGAAGGGATTTACGCCAATTTCTTCATGCTCTCCAATTCGCCATCAGAGTTTATCATCGATTTCGGCAGGATAGTGCCAGGTCTTCCAAGTGCTAAAATTTATAGTAGAATTCTTACCACACCCCAACATGCCAAGCAGTTTCTTCAAATACTGCATAAGAATATTGAAAATTTTGAAAATCAGCATGGAGAAATTAACCTTCCCGGTCAACCGGAGGATAATGATATCGGGTTTAAGAGTACACGACAAAATCCTTGACGGGTGGAAGTCCAAATAACTTTTTGAACTTTCTAAAAATTATAGTGAATTGAATAAATAAGGAGTCTTATCTAATGAGGAACAAAAAAATACGAGGATTGATCATAACAGTAGTTCTGCTTGTAACAGCATATTATTTTCTACCACTGGTTGTTTCCAATCTGCCCTCTTTCTGGACGAGTAAACGTTTAAAGCTCGGTCTGGATTTGCAGGGAGGTTCTCAGATCCAACTGGAAGTAGATTTTACAGATCTGGAACTAACTGAAAAAGATAAAGAAGATGCTGTAAAAACAGCACTTCAGATCATTCGTAACCGTATAGACCAGTTCGGTGTTTCCGAACCAATGCTACAACGGGTTGGAAATACGAATAGAATAATCATTCAGCTTCCCGGGCTGAAAGATCCTTCCAGAGCCAAAGATCTTATTGGCAAAACAGCTCTTCTTGAGTTTAAATTGCTGGCAAATTCCGAACAGATCCAGGAAACTTATGAAAAGTTGGATAAATACCTGGCAGAGAACATTGAGAAGTATGAATACCTGGAAGAATTTTCCGATGTGGATAAAGAGGAAGATGCTTTAGATATTTTGGGTTCAGAAGAAGAATTAGATGAAACAGAAGAAATTACTAACAGAGTATTTTCCAATCTTACTACTTCCGACGACGGATATCCTATGATAATACAATATGAAAACATTCCTGAATTCAAACAACTTCTAAAAGATGAAGATTTTCAGAAACAAATTCCTGCCGGAATACAGATTGCCCTTGGTAAACAGGATAAGAATGATCCCTATAATGTACGTCCTGTTTATGTTTTAAAACAACGAGCTGAAATTACCGGTCAGTATTTAGAAAATGCAATGACAAAGATCGGTCAGGGCTATTCACCCAAAGATCAGGGACCGTATATTTACCTGCAATTCAATAAATCCGGGTCGAAGAAGTTTAAAAACATCACCGGTCAGAATATCGATAAGAAACTGGCAATTCTTCTTGATGATATAGTTTTCATTGCCCCGACCATTGAAAGCCGTATCCCGAACGGTGAAGCTCGTATTACAGGCTCTTTCACTATCGAAGAATGTTATGACCTGGTAATCGTGCTTAACGCTGGTAGCCTGCCCGCTCCGGCAAATATTATCGAAGAAAGAACAGTGGGACCTACCTTAGGATCAGATAGCATTCAAGCTGGTATCCTGGCAGCTATTATCGGTATGGCAGTTATTTTTCTGTTCATGATAATATATTATGGAGTCTCCGGCTTTTTTGCCGATATTGCTGTGATCGTTAATATGGGATTCATCATTGCTATTATGACAATGCTGGAAGGAACTCTAACAATGCCCGGTATCGCCGGAATGATTCTTACTATTGGTATGGCGGTGGATGCAAATGTGATTATTTTTGAGCGCATCAGAGAAAACCTGAAACTGGGAAAAACAGTACGAACCGCTGTGGATGGCGGATTTAGTAGGGCATTGGTAACTATTCTGGATGCAAATATTACGACCTTAATTACAGCATTGGTTTTATATCAATTTGGAACCGGACCAATTAAAGGATTTGCTGTTACTCTTTCCATTGGTATTGTCGGTTCGATGTTCGCTTCTATCGTATTAATGAAGGCTATATTTGATGGTTTCATCACCAATGTGGCCCGCAATAAACTTAGTATCTAGGGGGATGGGATGAGATTTTTTGGCGAAACAAAAATAGATTTCATAGAAAAACGCAGGATTGCATTTATTATTTCTGCTCTTTTTATACTTGCAGGCATTGTATCACTTATAATTAATAGCGGACCAAAATACAGCATCGATTTTACAGGAGGAGTATCCCTGGAACTGGAACTTTCACCGGTAACTGAAAATGCAAAGAAAATTGATATACAGGAAATTAGAGACATACTAGCTCAGAATGATATCGAAGGCGCTGAAATCCAGGAGATCAAGGATTCGAGTGGAAGAACCCTTATTTTAATTAAAACAAAAGCTGTTGGTGATGCAAAGGAAAAAGTAAGCACGCAGATAGTGAACATTATTACAAAGAATTTTCCAGATAACGTCAATCCCGAGACTTTGATAAGGCTTCAGGAAGAGGTGGGACCCAAGATTGGTGAAGAACTGAAAGGGAAAGCCATCCTAGCAATTTTCTGGGCACTTCTGGGGATAATTATTTATATCTGGTGGCGTTTTGAATTTGCTTTCGGAGTGGCTGCTGTAATTGCACTTTTCCACGATGTCATAATTACGGTTGGTATATTTTCTATCACCGGTAAAGAGATCAGTCTGCCGATTGTAGCTGCTTTGCTTACAATTGTGGGTTATTCCCTTAACGATACCATCGTGGTTTTTGACCGCATCAGGGAAGACTTGAAGATCTATCGTAAAGAGTCATACGGTGGTGTAATAAACCATAGCATTAACGAAACACTCAGCAGGACTATCATAACTTCACTTACTACATTCGTAGTTGTACTAAGTTTGTATATATTTGGGGGAACGGTAATTCACGATTTTGCTTTTGCCATTCTTATTGGTGTGGTGGTAGGTACTTATTCTTCCATCTTTGTAGCCAGCCCGCTAATGGTGGAGCACTTTAATAAAAGACAGAAGAAATTAGGCAGCAAAGGTACAAGAAAATAATAAAAGAGAATCCATTTTGTTTTCAGGCTGTTCATTTACATGAGCAGCCTTTTTTATTATTATATCATAAATTTGCTTTACAATTATTATTAATTTATAAATTTCAGAAATATCATGTTTTTATATAGATTGATTTTATTTAGATATTTACGTTATTTATGTGTGTTAAATGCTATAATTAGGGTTTATTATTAGAATGGCATTATAGTATCTTTCAACTTCAGTTAACTTTAAGTGCAGAACATATTATGAATGCACTTATAAGGATAAGTACTTATACTGGAAATTATCATGAAATTTTTTTGTTTTTTAATTATTCTTATATTATCAATAAATTTATTTTCACAAACGAATATCGATAGTCTGGAAACCCGATTAAAAATCGTTAGCAACAAGGAAAAAGTAGAAGTTCTGAATGAATTGGCACAGGCTTATAAAAATAATTTGCCTGAAAAAACGATGGAATATGGTGAAAAGGCTTTAGAATTATCAAAAAAAATAAATTATAAAAAAGGGGAAGCACACGCTTTAAATAATATTGCAACAGCGTATTACATCTCTAGTGACTATAACAGATCAATAGAAATCTTCTTGGAAGCATTGCATTTATTCGAGGATATTGAAGATAAAAAGAATATTGCTCAGACGTTAAATAATATCGGTTTGACTTATAATGTTCTAAGTAAATATGAAATATCATTAGACTATCATCTGAAATCACTGAAGATAAGAGAAGAAATCGGCGATCAAGAAGGAATTGCTGCATCTTATAACAATATAGGAAACATAAATTGGGAAACAATGAATCATGATAGTGCTTTGGAATATTATAAGAAGTCATTAAAGATTTATGAAGAAATTGATAATAAAGATGGAATTGCTGTCACAAGTAATAACATGGGGAATATTTTTTATGTATTAAAGAAATTTGATCAAAGCTCGAAATGCTTTATTAAATCATTGATAATTTATGAAGAATTAAATAAAAAATATGGTGTAGCTGCTGCTTCAAATAATATCGCATTTGTTTTTAAAGAAGCAGAGAATTATAATAAAGCTCTGGAATATTCTTTCAAATCATTAAAAACTTCTGAAGAAATGCAAGAAAAAGCCGGCATTGCCAATACATCCAATAACATCGGTGAATTATATATGCTATTGGGGAATTATAATAAAGCTCTTCCGTATTTTCAGAGAAGTTTGAAATTGGCTGAAGAAATCGAAGCAAAATCTTTATTAATAAACAGCTACCAATCTCTTTCCAATTTGTATTCAGCACAAGAAAACTATCAGAAAGCTCTCGATTATTTCAAACTTTACACCGCAACCAAAGATAGCATCTTCACCGAAGAAAGCAGTGAAAAGATAGCAGAGATGCAAACCAAATACGAAACAGAAAAGAAAGAAAAAGAGAATGAAATATTAAAAAAAGATAACGACATTCAGAAATTAGAGATCAACAAACAGCAAAATCTCCGAAATTCGTTCATCGTCATATCAGCTTTAGTTCTCATACTTGCTTTTGTTATCTATACCCGTTATCGCTCCAAACAGAAAATAAACATCATCCTCAACCAAAAAAATACTGAAATAGAAAACGCAAATACCGAATTGAACCAAAAAAATAAACAGATAACAAAACAGAAGAACCAGCTTTCTATAACCCTTAAAGAACTTCGTGAAACGCAGAAGATGTTAACAGATACTGCTCATCGTGCCGGCATGGCAGAGATCGCCACCGGTATTCTGCATAATGTGGGAAATGTACTGAATAGCGTGAAAGTATCTTCGCAGATTCTCAAAGAAAAGATAATATCCTCAAAAGTGAATAACCTGCAAAAAGTTTTAATATTAATGGAAGAGCACATAGATAATATCGGAGCATTCATCACTTCCGATGAAAAAGGAAAGATGCTTCCCGAATACCTGCTGAAAGTGGGAGTAACACTGAAGGAAGAGCAGGATAACTCTCTGAAAGAACTTTCCACCCTTCATAATGGAATTAACCACATCGAGGAGATAATAGCAGTACAGCAAAGTTATGCCGGAGTTTCGGGATTGGTAGAGAAAATTGTACTGTCCGATATGATGGATGATGTTCTGAAAATGCATTCAGAGATGTTCCGCAAATATAAGATAAAGATTTCAAAAAAATATTCTAAAACCAAACCCATCCTGATAGAGAAAGGTAAACTTATCCAGGTTTTTGTGAATTTGTTAAAAAATGCCAAAGAATCGCTGGGAACAATCGATGAAAAGGGCAGAACTATCACAATAAACATTTTGGAAGATAAGCAGCACCAAACCGTAGAGATAACAGATAATGGAGCAGGTATTTCCAAAGATAATCTTACAAAAATATTTTCTTATGGATTTTCCACAAAGAAAGATGGTAAAGGCTTCGGGCTTCATACCAGTGCTTTGGCAATGAGTGAAATGAAAGGTAAATTATTCGCAGAAAGCGACGGAAAAGGTGCAAAATTTATTATTAGTATACCAATTGAAATAGTAAAGGATTAATTTTGGAAAAGATGAATAATCCGGATAGAAAAAGAATTCTAATAATCGATGATAACACACAGATACATCAGGATTTCAAGAAAGTTCTACTTACCTCAAAGGACGAAGAAAGTGATCTGGGAAAACTGGAAGAAGCTCTATTGGGAAAAGAAGAAGAACAATCAATTGAAACATATACGATAGATTGTGCATCTCAGGGAGAAGAAGGTTTAAAAATGGTAGAAGAATCTATCAGGAACAAAGAACCTTATGCTGTAGCTTTTATCGATGTTAGAATGCCTCCCGGTCTTGACGGCATAGAAACAATCTCCAGAATCTGGGAAATATATCCGGAACTTCAGATAGTTATTTGCACTGCCTATTCAGATTATTCGTGGCAAGACCTGTTCGATAAATTCGGCAATACCGACAAACTTCTAATCTTAAAAAAACCTTTCGATAATATTGAAGTCCGACAACTTACATATACCCTTAGTAAAAAATGGGAATTGAACAAAATCGCAAATTTAAAGATAAATGAACTGGAAAAAATAGTTCAAGAAAGAACCGGAGAATTACAGCATTCGGAAGAGAAGTATAGAACAATAATAGAAAATTCCAATGATATGATATGGATGTTAAATACAAAAGGTGAATTTACATACTTTAATAAAAGATCAGCGGAATTAACAGGTTATAAAATCGAAGAAGGAGTTGGAAAAACGTTTATCCCAATTATTTTAGAAGAAGACCTGGAAATGGTGGGAAAGGTTTTTAAAGATACATTAGCAGGAAACTCAAATCACTACGAAGTAAAAATTCACACTGTTACGGGAGAAAAAAATCTAACTCTTTCCGTTAATACAACCCCTATTTTTAAAGACAGTAAAGTTACCGGGACCGTTAGTTTTGGAAGAGATATTACCAAACAGAAAGCAATTGAAAATGAATTGAAAAAAACAAATAAAAAACTACAAGCATTAGCAAGAACCGACTTTTTGACGAAACTTCCAAACCGCCTTAGCATGCTTGAAAAGATAGAGTATGAAATAAATAAATTTGAAAGAAGCAGAGAGCCATTTATAATAATGATCGGTGATCTGGATAATTTCAAATCTATAAATGATATATATGGGCATTTTGTAGGGGATAAAGTTTTGAGATTAGTCTCCACGATCATGCCTTCCACCCTCAGGAAACAGGATACTGTTGCTCGTTGGGGTGGTGATGAATTTTTATTGTTATTGCCACAAACTAACATGGAAGGCGGGAAGGTTATAGCCATGAAACTTGAAAAAGAAATCGCTAAGTCTTTCATCAATTTCCAGAAAAAGAAAATTTTTATCAGTATTACCTTCGGACTTAGTATTTATGACAAAATAATGGATATTGGTCAATGCATTAAAATAGCTGATATTGATCTATATAAAAATAAAAAAAAAATATAAGATTATGGAGTGATTATGAACGAGACAAATAATCCGGATAAAAAAAGAATTCTAATAATCGATGATAACACGCAGATCCATCAGGATTTCAAGAAAATTCTACTCACCTCAAAGGACGAAGAAAGTGATCTGGGAAAACTGGAAGAAGCTCTATTAGAAAAAGAAGAAGAACAACCGTTTGAAACATATACATTAGATTGTGTATCTCAAGGAGAAGAAGGTTTGAAAATGGTAAAAGAATCTATCAAGAAAAAGGAACCTTACGCAGTAGCTTTTATCGATGTTCGAATGCCTCCCGGTCTTGACGGCATAGAAACAATTTCCAAAATCTGGCAAATATATCCTGATATACAGATTGTTATCTGTACTGCCTATTCAGATTATTCCTGGGCAGAACTGTTTAATAAATTCGGGCATACCGATAAACTTCTAATTCTAAAAAAACCTTTCGATAATATTGAAGTCCGACAACTTACATATACCCTTAGTAAAAAATGGGAATTGAATAAAACCGCAAATCTAAAGATGAATGAATTGGAAGAAAAAGTTGATAAGAGAACAAAAGAATTAAATGAAACAAAAACAAAATACCAGAATCTTTTTGATTATGCACCGGATATTTATTTTTCTGTTAACCCGAAAGGAATAGTTCTTTCCGTGAACAAATATGGAGCAGAATATCTGGGATACAAACCAGATGAATTGGTTGGTAATTCCGTATGGATCGTTGTTTACAAGGAAGACCTGAAGGAAATTCAGAAACAGGTTTCAGAAATATTCAAAAAGAAATTGATAAAAAGCGAATTGGAATTTCGCAAGATAAGAAAAGATGGTTCTATCCTCTGGGTACATGAGAGCACTTATCTGTTTCTGGATGATCATGGAAATCCCAAAGAACTCCTTATTATATGCAGAGATATCACAGAAAGAAAAAATGCTATATATAAATTGGAACAATCTGAAGAAAAATTCAGAACAATGATCGAGCATTCCAATGACATGATCTGGACATTGAATGCAAAAGGTGAATTTGCATACTTCAATAAAAGATCAGAGGAATTAACAGGTTATAAAATCGAAGAAGGAATTGGAAAAACGTTTATCCCGATTA
>DAOUUD010000135.1 GCA_030668345.1 Candidatus Cloacimonadota bacterium
GAAGATAAAGCAGAATTGGAAGTTCAAATTGCTGAAGTTAAAAAGAGCATTGAAGAGATGGAAGAAGAAATGAAAAAAGAAGAGTTTGTCATTCTTAAAGATAATTACGAAATTATTAAAAAGGTTAATGAAGAATTAGATATGTAAACAAAATCGTATTATATTAAAAGGGGCAGAAATAAATTCTGCCTTTTTTTTATTTTTTATTTGACTTTTGCACATATGTTCATTATATTGTCTCGTGAGTAAATTAATAAAGGATAGATTATGTCGCGACCGAAAAAGGAGAGAATGGTACATCAACCACCATTATATACGGCATTTAAACCTGTAGGAATAATGGGAAGTGCTCTGCAACAACTGGCTTTAAGCCTGGATGAATACGAAGCCATCAGATTGGCAGATTATCTGGGTATGGACCATGCAGAGGCAGCAGAAGAGATGGAAATTTCCCGTTCTACTTTTACACGCCTTATCGAAGAAGCTCGTAAAAAAGTTTCGCAATTTCTCATCGAAGGCAAACAGCTTTATATCGAGGGTGGTAATATTCATTTCCGTGGTAATGTGATCCGCTGCTTAGGTTGTGGTCATATGTTCAATACCGGTTTTGAAAATGCTCTGATCAAATGTCCGGCTTGCGGGTCAACAAATCTAATGGATCTGGCAGGAAGTTTCGGACATGGAAGATGTTGTCGTGGACATAATCGTAACAGAAGGAGGTAAAAATGCCAAGAGGTGACAGAACAGGCCCAAATGGAATGGGTCCGATGACAGGTAGAGGTTTTGGATATTGCAATGATTATGCAAGTCCGGGGTTTACCAAAGGTGCACCACGTGGTGGAGCAGGTTTCGGTTTCGGACGTGGCTATGGCCGTGGTCAAGGTTTCGGAAGAGGATTTCGTGGAGGATTCGGATATGATCGTGGATTTCAATATCCAGCTTATCCCAATTATGCAGTTCCTCAATATTCAGCAAAGGATGAAACAAAATATCTTGAGACAGAAATGAATGCACTAAAAAATGAACTCACTGCAATGGAAAAGCGTCTTTCCGAATTACAGAAAGAAGATGAATAAATCATCTAAGGTAGGCGGTACTATTATCGCCTACCTATTTCCTATGAAGGGAAGGAGAATAACATGACAGATGGTAAACATTCTGGTGGTTATCAATACAGAAATCGGCGGGACAAAAGTCATCGTGGAAGAAACTCTATCTGGGGAACAATAATCACTGCTATTGCCGGAACAATTATAACAGATCTCACCAGTGAAAACAGTAAGATAAAAAAAATAGTTAGAAAAATAATCCCTCCTAAACAAATTGAAAATAAACAGAATGAGAAAAAACTTATCAATGCTGAATATAAAGTTATGAATGATGAAAAGAATGATGAACAAAATACCAAAAATGAAAAACAAGATAAATTGGAGGGAAAAGATGAACAATAGGAATGCAGGATCAGGACGCGGTCTTGGTCGTGGTGGTGGCAGAGGTCGAAACAGCGGTGGTGGATACAGCATCGGTGGTTTTTGTGTATGTGCCAAATGTGGTGCTAAAATAGCTCACCAGCAGGGAATTCCATGCACAACCCAGAAATGTCCGAGTTGTGGAAACACAATGATCCGTGAAGAATTATTGAATGATAGAAGATAAAAAATGAACCCTAATAAAATGGAAACTAACTCAAAAGAAAACGCTGAAAAAAAACTTCAGAACGAAACATATTTAAAGGATAATTTAGCACGAATCAAGCACAAGCTCCTTGTTATCAGTGGTAAAGGGGGAGTAGGCAAAAGCACAATTGCTGTTAATCTTGCATATGGATTAGCTTTTTTAAGGAAGAAAGTTGGGATTTTGGATATTGATATTCATGGACCATCAATTGCCAAAATGTTGGGAATTGAAGGAAGAACATTGGGCTTATCTAAAATCAGTAACCGTCCTATGCCAGTAAAAGTTCATGATAATCTTTATGCAATGACAATCGCAACTCTAATACAAGATGTGGATGCTCCTGTCATTTGGAGAGGACCCTTGAAAATGGGAGTTATTAAACAATTTTTACAAGATATTGAATGGCCTGAACTTGATTACCTGATTGTGGATAGTCCTCCAGGAACAGGCGACGAACCCTTGTCCATTGTTCAGATCCTGAAAAAAGTCGATGGTTCTATTATTGTATCTACTCCGCAGGATGTGGCATTTTTAGATGCTCGAAAAACAATCAAGTTTTCCGAAAAACTTTCTGTTCCTGTTCTGGGAATAATTGAAAATATGAGTGGATTTACCTGTCCACATTGCGGTAAAAAAATTGAAATCTTTCAGGGAAAAGGTGCAATAAAAGCAGCAAATGATTTTAATATCGATATATTAGGAAAAATTCCAATTGATAATAAAATTGTTCAAACAAGTGATGCAGGTAGACCATATATTTATGACTATAATAGCTTACCTGCAGCTTTGGAAATGAAGAATATTGTTAACAAAATATTAAAAAAAGTAGAGGATAAATAAAAAACGAAAATAGTGATGTTGATTGTAAATGGAAGTTAGTATAATCATTTAAATTTTATTAAGGAGGTTATTATGAAACGAATTCTAGCGGCTATTGACTTTTTAGACAACACTGATGAAGTAATTAATCATGCCAAAAAAATGACAAAAGAATCAAATGGAGAATTACTCATTGTTCATTCTGAAACATTAAAATCATATCTTTCTGCAATAACAACTGAATTTAATCAAACACCATCAATGGAATTGATCGATGTACAGAAGAAAAAAATTGAAGGTCGGCTTAAAGAAATTCATGATAATTTAAGTAAGGACGGCATTAATGCAGAATGTATTCTAATGGAAGGGCCAACAGTAGATAACATCCTAAAGGAAGCTGAAATATTTAACGCTGATCTTATTATTATTGGTTCACATAAACATGGAAGATTCTATAATCTTTTATTTGGAAGTATTCATAAATCTCTAATTACTCTTTCTACAATACCTGTTTTAGTTATACCTCCTGAAGATAAAAATTAAAATTGAATATTTAAAAAAATTTATAAGGATAATATTTGAAAATTGCAATTGCCAGCGGAAAAGGGGGAACTGGAAAAACTACACTTGCCGTCAATCTTGCCAGTTTTCTTGCGGAATCACGCAAAGTTGTGTTGTGCGACCTGGATGTAGAAGAGCCTAATTCCGGTCTGTTTATAAAAGGTAATTTAATTCATCGGGAAGATAAATTCAAAATGATACCGGAGTGGGAAAAAGAAAAATGTACACTGTGTGGTCATTGCCAGAAAGTATGCAATTTTCATGCTGTTATCCAGTTGGGAGATCAGATCATGGTATTTCCGGAACTCTGTCATAGTTGTTATGCCTGTTCAGAATTGTGCCCGGTAGATGCCTTGTCCATGATCCCGCAAAAGATGGGGGAGCTTAAACAATTTAAGAAAGGAGGGCTATCTTTCGTGGAAAGCAGGCTCGATATCGGCCAGGAACAAGCAGTTCCGTTAATAGCACAAACGCTTGAGTATATAGATAAGAATTTTGATGATGATTTCATTAAACTTTTTGATGCTCCTCCAGGAACTTCCTGCCCGGTAATCGAAGCTACAAAGGATGCCGATTTTGTTATCCTGATAACAGAACCGACTCCATTTGGTCTTCATGATCTAACACTTGCTGTAGATACCATGCGTGAATTGGAAAAGAATTTCGGAGTTATAGTAAACCGGCATGGCATCGGGAATAATGATGTTCTGTCCTTTTGCCAGAAGAAAAATATTCCTGTTATATCCAAGCTTCCCAACGATCGTCGTATCGCTGAATTGTACTCCCGTGGTAGTCTTATTTATCAGAAAATGCCGGAGTTCAAAAAACAACTCGTAAACATTGCAGATTATCTTTTGAAATTACAAGAAGAAGGCATTCGATGAAAGAAATTGTGATCATTTCCGGTAAAGGTGGTACAGGTAAAACTTCTATCACAGCTTCTTTCGCAATGTTAGGTGGTAAAGATATCGTGGTGGCAGATTGTGATGTAGATGCTGCCGATATGCATCTTCTGATGCAGCCTGATTGGGAAAGATCAGAAGATTTTTACAGCGGTGTGTTAGCCGAGGTTGACCAGGAAAAATGTGTAAAATGCGGAAATTGCGCAGATGTCTGTCGTTTTAGTGCCATTCCGATCATTGATAAGAAATACGTTGTAAATAAATTAAACTGTGAAGGCTGTGGTTATTGTTTTCATGTATGTCCTACCGACGCCATTACAATGAAAGAACAGAACGTTGGTAAATGGTATATTTCTAATACAAAAGCCGATAATGTATTGGTTCATGCACGATTGGGAATCGGAGCAGAGAATTCCGGTAAACTGGTGGCAAAAGTAAAGAATGAAGCTAAACGCATTGCCAAAGAGACAGGCAAACAATTTATTGTTGCTGATGGTTCTCCTGGCATTGGTTGTCCGGTAGTTTCCTCGCTTTCCGGAGCGGATTTCGTTGTATTGGTAACGGAACCAACTGTATCAGGACTGCATGATTTAAAGCGTGTTTATCAGCTTGTAAAAAAATTCAATATCTCTGCAGGTTGCATAATAAATAAAGCAGATCTGAATACAAAAGTTGCCCGGCAAATTGAAGAATTCTTAAGAGAAGAAAACATAATTCATATTTCCGACCTGCCCTATGATGAAACGTTTA
Organism: Candidatus Cloacimonadota bacterium; assembly: GCA_030668345.1. Taxonomy (GTDB): domain Bacteria; phylum Cloacimonadota; class Cloacimonadia; order Cloacimonadales; family TCS61; genus JACNIV01. The sequence goes on from DAOUUD010000135.1 coordinate 4,710, forward strand.
CCAAAGCCATGACCAACGGACAGACAATCGTGGAATATGATGATGCCAATTTGAAGAATATTTTAGTAAACAGTTGGGAAAAAATAAAGTAGCTCACAGATGAACACGGATACAAATGGATGGAAACAATTGCAGGTTCATTTTTACAGATTGAATCGTAACGTTTGGACGCATAAGAATGATACGTCCTGCATTCGTGTAGTCCATTGCTAAAAGATCCGTATTAATCCGTGAAAATCAATGGCTAAAAAGGAGTAAAAAATGAAAATCGCATTTACAACTAAAGGAACCGAGTGGGATTCTATGATGGACCCACGTTTTGGCAGAACAGAATTCATCACGCTCTATGATGAAGAAAAGGATGAATTGACCAATGTTGATAATAGATCAATAGAAAGTGTAGCTCACGGAGCCGGTCCACAAACAGCACAGAAACTATTCGATCTTAAACCC
>DAOUUD010000208.1 GCA_030668345.1 Candidatus Cloacimonadota bacterium
ATGTTCACACCAAGTTCTGCCATTATTATCTCCTGTTCTATAAGTATTCCCGATTTATAAGAATATCTGCTTTACTGCGTAGTTCTTTGATAAAGCGAATAAGTTTAAGTTCGGAATCAATTTGTTGAAGCCGTTTCTCTAATGATTCTCGAACTTCATCAAAAGCAGTAACCTTACTTTCCCTGCGTTCGGTGAGCATTATAATATGGTAACCGAATTGCGTTTTCACCGGTTTGCTTATCTCATTCACACTGAGTTCAAAGGCAATATTTTCAAATTCTTTTACCATTTTTCCACGTGTAAAAAATCCCAGATCGCCACACTGTAAACAGCTGGGACAATCAGAGCATTCGGAGGCAATTCTATGAAAATCCTGCGGAGATTCTATAGATTCACGAATTTCAATGATCTTTTGCAGACTCACATCATCCTGACCCTGAACCAGAATATGCGATGCTTTTACCATTTCCTGCGTACGAAATGAGTCTTTATTTTCCTGGTAAACATCTTTCAGTTTTTCTGGAGATATCTCGCATTCATTTGGAAAGTTCGTTGTTACAAATTCTTTTATTAGAAGATCATTATGAATTCTTTCTTTAATAATATCGGTCGTTATATTACTTGTCTCAAGCATAGACTGGAATTCGTTTTCGGAATCGTATTTCAGCATGAGATCTACAAAACATTCCTCAATATCATCATTGGGCACTTTAATTCCCGATTCTTTTGCAACTTCAAGAAGAAGATAAGCATCTATCAACTGCTCTAAAGCTCGTTTCTTTGCTTTTTCGGTGGGTACTTCCAAATGGAATTTTGCAAGCATCCGTTCTAATTCCGCATTATATTCATCGAAAGTAATTTTGTAATTATTCACCTGTGCTATGATCATCTTCACTCCACTATCTTTCATCATTTAAATTCAGATATTGAATCAATAATTTCTGAAACATTAATATTAGAAGCCCTTAATGTCAAATCAAAATCTATTTTTCGATACCACGTGAACTGTCTTTTGGCATAATTTCGAGTATGCTTTTTGATTTCTTCCATACATTGCGCCAAAGATGATTTACCATCCAGATAAGAAAATAACTCCTTATAACCTACCGTATTCAAACCCGGGGAGCTTTGCGTATAACCCATTTTAAGTACATTCTCTAATTCTTTCAATAGTCCTTTATCCTGCATCTTGTCTACTCGTTCGTTGATACGATCATACAGAATTTCACGGTCTTCTGATATCAAGATGTTTAATGTTCGATAGTTTCTTTTTATAGAAGGTTTTTCTTTCCAGAGTTGGGTAATGGTTTTACCGGTGAATTCATACACTTCCAGCGCACGTATAATTCGGTTCAGATCGTTCGGGTTAGCTCGTTTGGCAGAGGAAGGATCAACTTTCTTTAACTTTTCAAAAAGGAAAGCAGAACCTTTCTCTTTAGCAGCATTTTTTAATTTCTTCCGAATCTCGCGAGGAACATCAGGAGACTGGAATATTCCTTCCAGAAATGATTTAATATAAAATCCGGTACCCCCCACAACTATGGGAAGAATCTCTTTTTTTAACTGTTCAACGATAATATCATGCGCATCCCGGGCAAAATCACCGGCACTGTATTCTTCGTCTGGAGTGATAATATCGATGAGATGATATTTTACTTTTTCCTGGTCTTCTTGTGAAGGTTTGGCAGTTCCGATATCAAGAAATTTATACACCTGCCTGGAATCGGCAGAGATCAGTTCTGTTTGGAAATGCCGTGCAAGCTGTATGGCTAAATCGCTTTTCCCAACTGCTGTGGGACCTTGAATTATAACAACTGGAATCTCTTGTTCTGAAGATCGGTTGTTTATCATATTCTTTTGAATTTCTTCTCGAATTCGCTCATTTGCATCTTAATAATAAGGGGCCTACCGTGGGGACAGAAGTACGGAACTTCGCAGGCAAAGAGATCATTAATGAGAGCCAGCATCTCTTTCTTTCCCATCTTCTTACCTGCTTTTATGGCAGCTTTGCAGGCAACGGATTTGGCGATCCCATCCCGGAAATCTTCGGTCTCGGTTAATTCGTCTTCCAGTTGATTAATGATCTCGATAAAAATGTCCCCACCGTCCCAGTTTTCCAGTTCAACTGGAATTTCATCGATCACGATTGAATTACCGCTGAAAGTTTTTATCGAAAACCCGATTTTAGTAAATGTTTCCAGATTTTCTGCGATCAATTCGGGAATTGTATTACTGAGATGTGGAGGCAGGTCGATCACGAGCGGGAAAAGAAGTTTCTGTGTCCGTGCTGGAGCTCCATGAATTCTGTGAAGTATCTTTTCGTAGATTATCCTTTCGTGAGCCGCATGCTGATCGATGATCATCAATCCATCCTCCACCTGTACAAAAATATAACTTTGATGGAGCTGCCAGGGATTTATTACATCTTCTTCCGGACGCAGAAAAAAGTTCGGCTTCTGTTTCAATACACTATCTTCGATCTGTTTATCAGAATCTGTCTTCTTCCTGAAAATATCCGGTTGATATATTTGTTTCAATTCTTTCTTAACTTCACTGAATCGTTTTTTGTCGGTCTTTTTAGCGAATATCCTGGATTCGACTTTTGTAGTTTTTCCCGTTTGCAATGCTTCCGAAAATTTCGATTTGATCTGCTTGAAACGCTCATCTTCATATTTCAGCAATGCATTATTTATTGCCATCTTTACGAAACTGTGAACCTTTCCGGAATCAACAAATCTTATCTCTAATTTGGCAGGATGAACATTAAAATCCACCTGAGTTGGCTCGACTGAAAGGAACAGGATAAAAGGAGGAATTTTCCCCTGCTGAAAGATACGAAGTTTTTTGATAAAAGGGTCATATGCAGAACGGATACTATGCAAAACTATCTTGTCTCTGATGAATCTTCCATTTACAAAAAGGTAGCGGTAATCGGCAAAACCTGTAGTTTCTTCTTCCAGACCGGAGATATAACCCGACAGTTTCATTTCCTGGTTTCCTGTATCGATTTTTATAAGATCTCTTTTCAGAAAGTCACTGCCAAATATAGCCTGCATACGAAGTTCTTTATTCTTCACGGCAGGGTAATTCAATTTCTCTTTTGCATCGGTTATAAAGCGAAAATGAATCTCAGGATAGAGAATTGCCTGGTAGTGTAAATAATTTAAAATGTGTTTAAACTCCACCTGGTCCGATTTAAGGAATTTTTTTCGGGCAGGGA
>DAOUUD010000126.1 GCA_030668345.1 Candidatus Cloacimonadota bacterium
GGATATCAAGCTGGTTATTAATATTTTTCAAGGCATTTTGAAAATCCTTCCCGGCAATGCTGATATAACTTCCACTCTCTTCATCATGACAGAAACTGGGTGGTAGATCCCTGTTCAACGGATACCAGCCGTTGCCATGACTCCAGAGGACAAGAGCATTTTTATGGGAAGGATATTTATTGAAACCCCAATTGGCAAAATCTGTGATAGAATGCCAATCACCACTATTAATCTCGCCCAGATAGTCTATCAGCTTCTTCTCTCCGGGATAGATACGATACCTATAAGCTCCGGTTATTTCATTATATTCACTATAATCCACTTGAATTATCACATTGATATCATCGGAGAACTCGGCTGCTTGCATTTCGATGATATCGGCGAGCGCTGCATCGTTCAAGCCATTATCTGCCGCCATATAAACAAGGATTGTCCAGTCTTTCTCCTCCTGTTTATCGCTGCAACTAATAAGCATAAAACAAATTAACAGGATAAACAAATATCTGGTCATAATAAAAACCAAAGTGATGTTTCCTCTGCTTTCAATCATTTATACTCTTTAGCTTCTTCAATACCTTTCAGAACCCGCACGCCACCCTGGCAGAGAGCTTCCATCTCTTTCTCACCGGGAATAATATGTATGGAAGCCAGGAAAGCTATGCTTTTATTCAACTGCTCCACAACGTATGGATTATAGGCCAGTCCACCGGTCAGGAAAATGGCATCGATCTTTCCCTGCAACACAGTTGCGCAGGCACCTATTTCTTTAGCAATCTGGTAGATCATAGCCTCAAAAACAAGTCTGGCTTTTTGGTCACCAGCTTCGATCCTCTTTACAATTTCCTGCCCATCATCTGTACCCAGGTAAGCAATTAAACCGCCTGTTTTGGTAAACATCTTCATCATTTCCTGGTGCGTATATCTGCCTGAGAAAGCCATTTCCATCAGATCTCCGACAGGCAGCGCTCCCGTCCGTTGCGGAGAGAAGGGTCCCATACCAAGCATGGCATTATTAACATCCACCACCCTGCCCTTTCTAATAGCAGCCACACTAATGCCGCCGCCCATATGCACAGCGATCAAGTTTACCTCGGCAAACTCTTTTCCCAGTTTTTCCGCTACAGACATTCCACAGTAACGGATATTAAGGGCATGCAATAGTGATTTTCTTTCTATCTGGGGACAGCCCGATATGCGTGCTATTTCCGGGAATTCATCAACCGTAACCGGATCGACGATAAAAGAAGGTATCTTTAGCTCATCAGCGATGGCTCTGGCCATGAAAGCTCCCAGGTTGGAAGCATGGATCCTGCCCCACAAGGATGTGTCTTGCAGGTCTGTCAGCATGGTATTATTCACCTTGTAAGTTCCACTGCTAACGGATTTCACCAGTCCACCACGACCTACCACGGCATTAAGTGTATCGGGAGATACAGAATGCTTGAGTAGCGCCTGCAGAACGAGGTCTTTCCTGAATTCATACTGCTCGATAATGCCACCGAATTTATCTAACTCTCCGGCAGTATGCCGCAGGGTTTCGGTGAATATCGGCAGGTTATCATCGTAGACGGCGATCTTGGTGGAAGTAGAACCGGGATTAATAGCCAGAACGCGATAGTTCATAAAAATTCCTCCGAGTATATTTTTTAAACAATTTGTTTAATTATCATAAATTGCGTCAAAGGTTTTTTTCAGAGTATCTGTTAACAAATAACTATCAGACAATTTAATAAATGTTTTGTTTCTAATAAGATCAATTGCACCTTTTTCATTAATCATTTAATTAACAAACCACCCTGTAAATATTCCCATATTCAGCTGCATTTCAACCCGGAATTTGACCCTATAAATCATTTGACACATAAAAGCCAAATCAAATAAATGTCCACGGGGTTAAGCATGAACATAATAAACAACAGAACAGGCTGGATAGAAGTTATCTGTGGCAGCATGTTCAGCGGCAAGACGGAAGAGCTGATCAGGCGAGTTCACCGGGCTGAATATGCCAGGCAGAAAATACAGGTATTTAAACCTAAAATTGACGACCGGTACGATAAAGAACAGATTGTTTCCCACAGCCAGATGAAAACCCCCTCGGTGATCGTTGCTACTTCTCAGGACATTCATAAGCAGGTGAAATATGATACCGAAGTCGTAGCCATCGACGAAGTACAATTCTTTGATGATAAGTTCGTGGATATCTGCAGCAAGCTGGCCGATAGCGGCAAACGTGTTATTGTAGCCGGACTGGACCAGGATTATCGTGGTATACCATTTGGCCCCATGCCTCAGCTGCTGGCTATTGCCGAATATGTGACCAAACTCAATGCCATCTGCGTAAAATGCGGCAATCCTGCCAGCAGAACGCAACGCCTTTCCCACGATAAGGATACAATTGTGGTAGGTGCCAGCGATATTTACGAAGCACGCTGCCGCAATTGTCACGAGGTATTGAAATAATGAATGGTCTCAAATTTCTGATAATCCAGGCTATTGATATTTATATGTTCATCATCATCATTCGCGCCATCTTTTCCTGGTTTCCGGTAAATCCGCACAGCGCATTCTTCAGAGTTTACCTGTTTCTGGTAACTATCACGGAACCCGTATTGGGCTGGATCAGGAATTTTTTGCGCCGTATTTTCCAGGGTTCACCATTCGATTTTTCACCCATCATTGCTATTGTACTTTTGAATATTTTGCGTAATCTTATACAAGGTATTTAGAAAGGATGGAATTGATGATAGAAAAAATTACTGAAACAGTAAGAGTTCTTGAATCCAGGCTGAATATCAAACCCGAGATCGGCATCATTCTGGGAACGGGACTGAACACCATTGCCGAAATGATGAAAGATCCTGTGAGCATAGATTATCAGGATATCCCCTACCTGCCCATCTCTACCGCACCCTCCCACAAAGGACGGCTACTGGCCGGCTCACTGGCCGGGAAAAACGTGGTGATCCTGCAGGGCAGACTGCACTACTACGAAGGTTACTCCATGCAGGAGATCACCTTCCCCATCAGGATATTAAAGGGTCTGGGTGTGAAAACACTGATCATCACCAATGCTGCCGGCAGTTTGAATGAAAAGTTTCAGCCGGGTGACCTGGTTCTCCTGACCGATCATCTAAATCTTACCGGGGATAATCCCCTTATCGGTCCAAATATCCAGGAACTGGGAGAACGTTTTCCCAGCCTGCATGAACCCTACGATCTCAAATTGATAGAACTTGCCCGGCAAATTGCACTGGATAATAATTTCCCATTGAAACAGGGTGTTTATGCCGGTCTAGCCGGTCCCAGCCTGGAAACAAAGTCCGAATGCAGGATGCTGGTTACCCTGGGCGCAGACCTGGTGGGTATGTCCACCGTTCCGGAAACGATTGTTGCAATACATAGCGGTATGAAAGTAATTGGTATATCTGTGGTTACAAACCTCAGTAACATATTTCACAGCCATCCACACAATCAGGAAGAGATCAGGGCAAATGCCGCCAAGGCTAAAAATGATCTTGAAACTTTAATAATGAATCTATTAAAAAAATATAGATAAGGAAGTAGCATATGACTGCCAATAATTTAACATCAAAAAGATTAGAAGAATATGAAGCAATTCTCTTGAAAGAAAGAGTTGAGACCCGGAAGATCATCAAAGGTATCGATGAGATCCAGAAACAGGGTGCTAAAAATTGCAGCGGAGATCTCTCTTCCTACTCTCTGCATCAGGCAGATATGGGTACGGATACCGATCAAGCAGAAATGCGCGTATATCTTCTCGAAAAAGAGATTGAAAAATGTAAGGAGATCAACTCCGCTTTGAAACGGATATATGAAAAATCATATGGAATTTGTCAGATCTGTGGAAAACATATACCTCACAACAGATTGAAAATAGTTCCCTACGCAAAATTCTGTATAAAGTGTAAATCGAAGGAAGAAAAAAATAGCAAAAGAAGAATTTAGTGAAAAAATATGCTTATCTCTGGATAACTCTGGTCATTATCATTATCGACCAGCTTTCCAAATTACTTATACGAAACTTGCTGGAACTCGGCGAGATAATTAAGATCACTCCCAAGATCATCTGGATAACCTATGTGCAAAATACAGGAGCTGCCTTCAGTCTCAGCTTTGGAACTCCCGGTTTAAACAAGATAGTTTTCATCATTGTATCTCTGCTGGCTATCTTCCTGATCTTCTACCTCCTCTCTAAAACAAGTTCGAAAATCGAGAAAATATCTTTTGCTCTGATCCTGGGCGGAGCTGTGGGAAATTTAATTGACAGGATAGCCCTGGGCAAAGTAACTGATTTTATCTGGTGTGATTTTCCGGACGTGATCATGACCAGGTGGCCGGTATTTAATATAGCTGATAGTTCCATTGTGATAGCCATTGCCATAATGGTTGGATATACAATATTTCACAGGGACAAAGCTATGGAGGAAAAATGAAAATAAAACTTTTATTAACACTGCTTGGCCTTCTTATGATATCCTTCCTGTTTGCAGAATATGTAAGCATTTACGATATCCAATATACTGAAGCCACTAGTGGTGATTCACCCTATAACGGGCAGGTTGTTACCACCAGTGGGATTGTAACAGGTGCTGGTTTTAGCGATTATAATACGAATTTCTTTATATCTATGGTGGAAGGTGGAGCATGGAGTGGACTTTATATTTTCAATTCCAATATATCACCCAGCCCCGGCGATGAAATTGAAATAACCGGAGAAATTTCCGAATATTACAATTTTACTGAAATTGCTTTCGGAACTGCTACAACTCTCAGCAGCGGTAACTCTGTTCCCGACCCGGTTCAGGTTTCAACGCATGAACTGGCTACAGAGGAGATGTACGAAAGTGTTCTGATTACCATCACTAATGTGGAAGTTACCGCAATTCCCAATAGTTATAATGAGTGGTATGTTGATGACGGCAGCGGAGAATGCCAGATCGATGATGGTTTCTATGAATATCTCAATCCCCAGATCGGTGATGAATTTCTCTTCATTACCGGTATAGTTGATTATAATTTTTATAATTATGCTGTTAATCCTCGTAATGCCAATGATCTGGTTCTTGGTGGACTGGGAGCAATTGTTTGCGATTATTATCCAGCTGCCGGCGAAGATGTGCTGGTTCAGTTTTCTTACCATGACAGCTGCAATGTTCTACTCTGGTGGAGAACTTCCAGTGATTATGATTACGATGAATACCTGGAAATGACTACCGACCGTTCCATAGAATATTATGCCACTAGTCCCGGACAAAAGGAAGGAACTACTGTTTATTTCTATATTACTGCCAAAGATTCTACCGGTACGATAGAGACTTTCCCAGCTGGTGATCCCAAGCAGATCTTTTATGAAGTTACATCTCACAAAGCAATTCTGAATCTTCCGGCCAAACCTTTTAATCCCTATGCCGGAGAAACTTTCCCGATAGAATTCGCCTCCAAAGAAGATGATAAAGCTATCTTGCGCATTTACAATGCAGAAGGAAAAC
>DAOUUD010000023.1 GCA_030668345.1 Candidatus Cloacimonadota bacterium
AGGCAGAGAGCATCTTTCCTGGCAGAAAGAGATAAGTATTTGTTCCTGGAACTCATCGCCAAACCGTCCTCTTCCCGCACGATAGGACAACCAATTATTTTCGTTCTGAAATTCAGATCTTTTGCCATTTGCTGCAAAACAACAAGTTGCTGGAAATCTTTTTGACCCATGAACATATAATCCGGATTCACAATGTTAATTAATTTTGTTACGATAGTAGTAACTCCCTGAAAATGAGTTGGACGCGATCTGCCGGAAAGTATCTGAGTGATCTTATCAACCGTTACCCAGGTTTTGTAGTCTTCCGGATACATTTCCTGTTCTGTGGGAAAGAAGATATAATCTACTTCAAGGTCGGTGAGTAATTTCATATCACGGTCGATATTCCGTGGATATAATGCCAGGTCTTCATCCGGGCTAAACTGGGATGGATTTACAAAGATGCTCACCACTACAGTGCTGGATTGTTTCTTTGCTGCACGAACCAAACTCAGATGCCCTTCATGCAGGTATCCCATGGTGGGCACGAATCCGATAATTCCTGTGATGTCTCTGCATTTTTTCTGCATTTCAAAAGCAGAATTTATCAGTATTGGCTGCATTCATATCTCTCTGTAAACAAGATTTTTATCGTCTTCTACTACAATGATCTTTGCTTTATGATTTTCTATTTCTTTCTCACCCAATAAACTGTAATTCACTATGATTATTTTATCACCAATACTCACAAGCCGTGCAGCAGCACCGTTTATACCAATAATTCCTGAACCGGCATCACCTTCAATAATATATGTGGCAAACCTGTTTCCATTACTGATATTGTAGATCTCTACTTTTTCATATGCTTTCATACCGGTAATATCCAGTAGATTTTTATCTATCGTGATGCTGCCAGCATAATTCAGGTCTCGCATTGTTACGTTTGCTCTGTGTATTTTAGATAAAAGCATCGTTCTTTGCATTAATCCTCCAACTTTCTAATTATATCGAATTTGATTTTTTCTATTCCTCACTGGAATAACAATGAATTAATCGTATCTGATTTTGTAAAACTTTTTTTATCTAATTTTCCGGTGGTTTCCAGGAAAGTGCCGTCCTTTTCCCTTTTTCTTCATTAACAGTTTGCAATATTAATGCTCCACCAATAAAAAAGATGGCAACAGAAAGAATAGCCCATTTCTGGTTACCTGTGATCCTTGATATTTCTCCGTAAACCAAAGGTCCAAATATTGATGCAAGCTTTCCTGTAACAGAATAAAATCCAAAGAATTCTGCCATTTTATCTGACGGTGTAAGAAGCGCTAACATCGTTCTGCTGCTGGATTGGCTGGAACCAATAGCGATGCCTGCTAATAGTCCTACAAAATAAAATTCGTTGAGCGATTTACAGAAGTATGCCCAGATAACAACTGCAATCCAGATGAGTAATGTGATCGTGATCGTTCTTTTTGCGCCTATTTTATCGAGGATATAACCAAATATAAAAGCTCCTATCATAGATGTAACATTGGCGATCACAAAATACGTGATAAGCTGCTTTTCGTTCATGCCAAAGCGTGTGGCTCCGTAGATAGCGGCAAAACAGATAACGATAATAATTCCATCATTATATACCAGATAGCTGAAAATGAATCTTATTAATTCTTTAAATTCCTTTATACTTTTAAAAGAAATTTTTATACGTGTAATAGCGGTTTTGATATAATTTGTTCTTTGGGAAGGACGACGAATCTCTTTTAGAAGGAAAAAAGTAGGAAGCGCAAAAAGCCCAAAGAAAACAGCTACTGCAGGAAAAACAAGATTGATCCATTTATTATGTACCAGCGGCAGCATCAATAGTAGTGAAACAAGACCGCCAATATACCCCACAGCCCAACCCCAACCGGATACTTTTCCTAATTGATCACGAGGAGCAATATCCGGAAGTAGCGCATTATAAAAGACATTACCGCTGTTGAATCCAAAATTTGCTATGATGAAGAACAACATCCCGATAAGTATATTACCCGCTTTTACAAAATACAAAAGCGCAGTAAAACCAACTGTAAGATAAGTCATATAGAACAGGAATTTCTTTTTGGCTCGGGAAAAATCGGCTACAGCCCCGAATATGGGAGCTGTAAGAGCTACCATCAGCATCGAAATACTTATTGCTCTTCCCCACAATGCAGTTCCCAATTCACCCTGATTTACAACAACATTCCTGAAATATACGCTGTAAATAACAGTTACAATGATAGTTGTAAAAGATGAATTAGCAAAATCGTACATTATCCAGCCAAAAATGTTCTTATTTAACTTCACCAATTTTCTCCATTTCAATTTCGGGTAGTTGGAAAGGTTTATAAATTTCAATATTGGGAGTCGCTATAAAAACCTGGTGTTTTGTCTGTAGCATTTCCATTATTTTTTTTGCCCGTTTTTTATCCAGATCGGCAAGAACATCATCAAACATCAAGATCGGTGCTTCGCTGCCTTCTTCCAATATCAATTGAGCCTGAGTTAACCGTATAGCAATTGCCAATGAACGTTTCTGCCCCTGTGAGCCGAACTTGCGTGCAGCATGCTGATCAATCAGGAAATCAATATCATCCAGATGCGGTCCGCAGAGGGTTCTCTCCTGCTTTATTTCCTGCTCTTCTATTTCGTTCAAGTGCCTCAGGATATCATCTGCGATATCTGTTCCTGTTACTGGAAACGAATAGTTGTATTTTATACCCAGTATTTCCTGATTTCCGTTGATGTTATCATAATATTCTGTAAGTTTGGGAATAAATTGTTCAAGATAATTTAGTCTGAGTTTTATTAATTCTGCTCCATTACGGACAAATTGTTCATCCCAGGTCCTCTTTTCCGATCTGTCAAATTCGGTTTTTAATAGTGCGTTACGCTGTTTTAAGATACGATTGTAAGTTCGCAGAAATTCAATATATTCAAAAGAGCATTGCGAAATCGCCTGGTCGATGAAATTCCGGCGGTATTTGGGAGATCCTCCGATCATGAAAATATCATCGGGAGAAAAGTATACTACCTTCAGATACCGATAAAGTTCACTTATCCGGGCAATGGCATTGTCATCAATTTTGATAAGTTTCCTGATTTTATCGACAGCAGCTTCAAATTTGTGAATTGTATTCTTTAATTTAAATGAGCCTTCAATACGAAAAAAAGCTTTTGAGAAGTTTATCAAATCCAGATCGCTGCTGGTTCGAAACGATTTCCCAAAAGCAAAATATGATATAGCTTCCTGAAGGTTTGTTTTTCCTATGCCATTCTTACCATGGATAAGAGCACCTTGCGGCTTAAAAACTAACTCAAGCTCAGTAAAATTTCGATAATTTTTTAATTTTAAAGATAATACTTCCAACTAAACTAACCGGAGCGGCATCAATAAGAAACGGGCTGAGTAAGTTTCGTCTTTGTTTGTATTAAAAAAGAGTGCCGGTTCATTTGATTTACCCATACGGATCTCGATCTCATCAGATTCCATTACATTCAGGATAGAAATAAGATAACGATAGTTAAAGGCAATAATAAGAGGTTCACCGGAATATTTAAAATCTTCCAGGATTTCATTAGCCTCTCCTTCCTCCCGTTTGGCACTATTAATGGATAAGTTTTCGCTGGTTATATCAAATTTAACTTTAAATGTATCTTCCGATGCTAATAATGAAACCCTTTTTACAGCTTCTTTCAGCATGTTCTTTTTTATCATAAGTTCGTTCGTATTATTAGTGGGAATTGCTTTGGTGTAATCGGGAAATCGACCTTCGATGATATGCGTAAATATTGTGTAGTTACCATAAGCGAACATAACGCGGTTAGATTCGATGAGAACTGATATTTTGGGTAGTTCTTCACCTATTACCTTATCCAGGAACAGCAATCCTTTAGTAGGAATGATCTGTTCGATAACTTCCGGAATGTCGATCTGAACATTTAGATTGAATTCTGCAATTTTCTTCCCATCTGTAGCAACCATCAGTTGTTTATCGGCAGACATCTTCCAGAAAATGCCGGTAAAGATAGGCCGATTGATCTCACCGGAAACAGCAAAATGAGTATTATCGATCATTTTCTTGAACATCTTTGCATCGAGCACTATTACATTGGTAAGATCCTTCTGGGGAATTAGTGGAAACTGACTGCTTTCGGCACATAACAGATTAAATTTTGAATGTTCACAATTGATTTTAAGAGAGTCTTCCTCTAAAAGAAAATGAACCATCGAATCTGGAAGTGAATTAATTATCTCGTTTAGATTCCTGGCAGAAATAGCTGCCTTTCCTCCTTCTGAAATAACAGCTTCAAACTCGACGACAACAGTGATTTCCAGGTCGGTTGCGGTGAATTTCAGGATGTTCTTCTGGTCATCTGCTTCAATAAGATAATTTGTGAGTATAGGCATTGTGTTCTTGCTGGGAACAATATTATATAAATGCTGAATATTGGATTGTAAATCCTGCTTCTCAATTGAAAATTTCATAATTTCCTCTTTTAATTATTTTGTGTTCATCACACAAAAAAAATAATAGATAAAAGAAAGGCAAGAGTTTTTTAGTACTCTTGCCTTTTTAAAAACATTGCTGCTTACTTAACTGCGTCTTTAAGTTTTTTACCAGCTTTGAATACTGGAACTTTTCTTGCTGGGATATTAATTTTAGCTTTTGTTTGAGGATTAATACCTGTGCGTGCTTTTCTTCTGTTTACTTTGAAAGTGCCAAAGCCCACCAGTGACACCTTGTCACCTTTTTCCAAGGCTATGGTAATACCATCGATAACTGCATTTAATGCAAGGTTTGCAGCTTTTTTTGTTACATCTGCGTTAGCAGCGATTTTAGCAACTAAATCTTGTCTGTTCATGAACACCCTCCTTTATTTAGTGGTTTAAAGAACACCGTCGAGTATTTCGATTTCCCTTTTTTCTTGTCAACAAAAAAATTCTCTAAACCTGCATTTTTACTGGCTTCATCGTGTTGTTACATCTTTTAACCTAAAATTTCATGAAATTAAGCGAATCCGTAACTTCTTATTTTATAAGGAATAAACACCTCTATAGGCAAAATCATACATACATGATTAAGAAATTCTATTTTATTAAAAAAAAAGTACTTAAATGTCTTTACCATAAAAAAAATTAACTACACCTCTTTTTTTATACCCTGTAATTCGTAAATTTTAATTTTAATTGTTTTACCCTTTACTTTTACTTCATCTATGAAGTTGGCTATGATATTTTCCTTAGCCATTTGATAAGTGCTGTCACTGATAATGATATTGTTTTTTGTTTTAAAATCCCTGGTCAGGGCTTCTATTCTGGCTCCTGTATTCATATTGTCGCCAATTGCAGTATAATCAAAAATCTGCTCGGAACCAAGATTACCCACCGTCATTACACCACTGTTCAATCCTATTCCAATTTCGAAAGGATCTTTTTTCTCTGCTTTCCATTTTTCTTTCAGTTCATTTATACGTTGCCGCATCTCCAACGCTGCTTTGCAACCCCAGTAAGCATGATCTTCCAGATTAACAGGAGCACCGAATATTGCTACGATCTCATCACCAACAAACTTATCCAGAGTACCTTTGTTGCGGGTTATTACTTCCACCATTTCTGTAAGGTATTCGCGCAGAATATCTACTGTTTCTTTGGGTGAATGGCTTTCTGCGTAAGGAGTGAAGGCAACAATATCGCAAAACAATACGGTTAGCTCTTTCTGTTCACCACCATATTCAAGTTTACTGGGGTCATGTAATAGTTCGTCTACTAATTCAGGATCGATATAATGACCAAAAGCATGTTTAATGAACCTACGTTCCTGTAATGTTTTTAGATATTGGAAGATCAGTCCGGCAATATAAATGATGATTATTAATACAGGAATTTCCAACGTAGGTATCAAAAGACTCTTCTGAACAAACAAATAGTACGAATAACCCAAATATCCCACCAGCAATACAAGATTGATTATGATCGAAATTGTAGGCTTTATCGATGAATTCATATAAAACAATAAAAATGAAAGAATAAAAAAAATGATGAGAAACTTGATATAAGAGAATTCGCGAAGGTAATCCTGCCTTAAAGCCATTTCAATAAAATTAGCGTGTATTTCCACACCAGGCATTAACTGCTGATCCTCAGAAAAGAAAGGTGTGTGATGAGTATCGTGAAATTCTACCGATGTTAATCCCACCAGAACGATCTTATCTTTAAAATCTCCATTTTGAACAAAATCATAGTATCTATCCAAATCCAATGAAGGAATTGTGAAGGTTGAATCGTCAATTACATCAGCATAATCATACCTTTTAAAAGTTCCAGCAGGACCATAATAATTTATCAAAGTGCTTTTGGAAGTTACTTTGGGAATCAGGTTCCCACCTATCCTGAAAAAACCGGAGAAGTTTTTTACTTCTTCGTCTAATTTTTCCAATCTATATGTTTTTATTAATGATAATGCTCCTATAGAAAGTTTAATTTCTTTTCCTTTCCGCTGGAAAAGCTCATATTCACGAACAAAACCGTCGGTATCTGCGGAAATATTTACGGTACCCCACTCTACTCCGCGCTGGGTTATCAGATCGATAGGTGCAAGAAGTTGTTCGCGTGTGGAATTTACATAGACGGTTTTGATAAGTTTGCCTGCAAGAATGATATTCTCGTATTTACCAGCAGCTTGCGCTAATAGCTCATCTGCAGCAGGATTTGTATTTTCTGTAAATTCAATATCAAAAATTATCTGTTTGGCACCTGCTTTTTCCAGGTTCTCGATAAGATGTGCATGATAATCACGGGGAAAAGGCCAACGTTCGTTCAAGGTGTTGAATGTATCATCGCCGATCTCTACAATTATAATACCATCAGAGATTTCTCTGGTACCGCGCATCAGGAAAAATCTGTCTTTCGATTTGTGCTCGATATTCTGCCAGAAACTGCTTACAGAAAGAATGCGCAAAACAATGAAGATGATAAACGGAATAATAAAAAACTTCAGTTTCTTCATTTAGAATTTTTGAGATACTTTCATTTTCCAGGTGAACTTGGAATAATTATCGTCTTCGATTTCTTTGTTTTGATAGAATTTAACTCCCATATCAGTAGAAACAAATGTAGCCGGCGTGATACTATAACTGGTTCCCAGATTGAACATCTGGGTGGTTTGTGGATCGATATCTCCACCAAAAGATGTATACCTGAAATTAAAATATGGTTTCAATGTTTCATCCAGTAATTCTAATTCTCCTTTTAGATATAAGGAATTGTAAGATGATTTCAGTTGCTCGTTTACTGGATCTTCGTCCTCGATTTCAATTAAAGCAGAATTGTCATTTAAAGTAAGTGAATATGAAAGTGTTGTTTTCAGGGGAATATCAGTAAACTTGCTGGAAGCGCTTAATACAATATTATTCTTCTTATAATCGAAACTTTCGCTTACTTCATCACTGTTGGCAGAATTACTGAAACTCAGACTGAACTTCGTAGGTGCTAAATTTATGTTTTCCACAAAATATCCCACCCCCAAAAATACGCTCATCGTGTTTATATCAATCGGAGTGTTGAGGGTATCTTCAGTTGTCGGTTCAAAATCATCTTTGGAATTATTATTGTTCAATCCGAGTTTGAAGAATAATTTATCATCAGGACGGTAAAGAGTCTGGACAAAGTAATTCGTAGAAGTAGTGGTAATGTCCTTTTCATCGTACAGGTTGTCAGATATAAAATTCAATCCCAAACTTACTGCCAGCCTGTTGTTCATCAGGTTTATGTTGTCGTTTATACTGATAATGCGAGCATCCGTTTGCAGGTAATTTGTAGAAAGAGAATTAAAACTGGTTCCAATAGCTGTATAGGATACATTTAAAAAATTCCTGTAAAAGAAAGCACGCAGGAAAGTTTTATATGCCATGTTGCTTAATCCGGGTTTAAAAGGAACAATGTATTTATTTACAACAAAGATATTTTCAAAATCAATTGGATCAAATGGAAAATTGATCTCCTGGTCAAGTTCATCTTCAATCTCCTCAATAGACATAGCACCGTCTATGATATTGATATTGTGATAGCTCATGGCAGCTTCTGCACCCCATACAAAACGCTGATTGAACAAAGCCAGGTTAATATCTGTACTTACAACGATATTATCCTCCGGTAATACTGTCTGCGTAGTATCGATGGAACTGCGATAATATATTTTTTTCAGCGATTCGATATTATCTTTGTTCTTTGCAAAACCCAGACCCCAGGTAAAAGACTGTGGATTGCCCGATTCAAACCTTAGTGAATATGAGTTCCGCTGGAAAGTTCCTGCTGTATGATTTAAAATAATTTCACCTGTGAATGTAGAATCATCGAAGGCTTTTCCATTTACGTTTCTTTTACTGCTGCCAGCAGTAAAGAACATCCTGAAATTCTTGAAATGCAATTTTGAATGAATACCGCGAATATTTTTACAGCTTACCAGAAAAGTCCCATAGTCGGGAGTATGATCACCCGCAATCAGATCAAAATGAGGAACCTGGAAAATCAGATTATATCTGTTAATCGGTTGCATCCATTTAGTTTCTAATGATGAAAAATACAATTTTGATTTGAAGTTTAACCACTTGTAACTACCGCTTAAATTCATCAGGAAATTAGCCCATTTATTGGAATCTTCTTTTTCTTCAGAATCGCTTGCTACATTATCCATATAGGATGTAAAAGTAGTTTTTCCACTAAGGTTAAGAGGTAATTCCAGTATTTTTTCCTTAACGTTTGTAACCCAGTATTTCGATTTGATCTTGCGTCCATCGAAGTGCATGGCAGTGACATTATAATTATGTTTACCAGGTTTAGCGTTCTTCACTTCATAAACGATCATGTTGGAAAAAACCTTTGCCAGAGAAGTGACATCCTCTCCATCATAGAAAAACCTTATCGTACTGTGTTCAATCTGATCTTCTACAGCAAAGAAAGAAATAGCTATCAGAATATCATTAGAGATATCGGAATAATTGTAATCCGGGGAAAGCAGAACAAAATCGCTCTGCTCTGTAATCGGCATCTCAGAGATAATTCGGAAAGGATTCAATTCAGGATTTATCTGCGGCAGTGTTTCTTCGCTTCCTTCATAGGGTATAGCCATGAAATAATACTCGATACCGCTTTGAAAGCTTCCAGCATCTATAATTGCAACAGAAAAAACAGGATCGGTTTCGGAACCTCTTTCCATATCAAGTTCCGAGAATGACAATGAACCGCTTTCTCTGTACAACACTTTAACATTGAAAATATTACTGAAACCGTCTCTTACCTCGAGCGTCAGGTTAAGTTTCTCTCCCGGTGTAATAGATACCGGCACTTCGTGATGCAAAAGAATATCGGAAAAAAGAGATGAGAAAAACAGAAAAATACCAAGTAAGATAATAGTCTTTTTCATAACTTCACCTATTCAAAATCTATTTTTATCGTTTTCTTCTCTCCATCATTATTCTCAAGTTCAATCTCAAGCAAGTTGAATCCACTTTCCATCATTTCCATCTTGCTTTCTTCAATATCGCCATCCTGAGTGGGAGAAACCAGTATCTCGCCTTCCCCTGAAGTTTGAGCTTTCTGACCTTCCATTATGGTCGCTTCGTTGTCATCTGCTTTATTTTTCATATGGACTTCACCTTTGAAAATAAATAGTTCTGTTTCCCCATTTTCATCTACTACCAGGAATAATTCGGTTCCTTTCACAGAAACAACAGTAGTGGGAGTATCAATTTCAAATGTACCGGTTTTCTTAGTTACCTTTGCCCAGAGCTCTCCAAACTGCAGGTAATTTTTTTTATTAAGTTTACCATTATCCTTTTCTGCATTGATGGTTAGAATGCTGTTGGGAAAAAGTTTTACCACAGAACTTCCATCAACAAATTTAACAGCTGCAAAAGAGTTTTCTCTACTTTCCAGTTCGTCCTTATTAACAAATTCATCTCCAGTTTGTATCTGCATTGATGCTTCTTCACGTGTCAATTCAACATCACCTTTTACTTTTAAGGCAATTGCTACCGAATCTGCTTCTAAGGTACAAACAATAATAACAAGTAGTAAAATAAATGATATTTTAGTTTTCATAATTAACTCCTATTCAACGCTTATATTTTCGATTATGAGATCACCGTTGGCGATCTGTTCAAGAATATCATTCAGTTCATCCATGGAAATAGTACTTCCCTGCCAAAAAATATTCTTAACATCATACCCGCTATTAATGAGTGCAATTAATTCTTCAAGACCCTCGATACTCAATTGTTCAAGGAAATTTATCAATATCTGATTGTTCATATCTTCTTCCTGGTCGGTGGATATCAGGAAAGAATAGATTATACTCTTGTAACTTCCTCCCTCTCCCACAGGCGTTAATACATCTGCTGAAACCTGCCAGGCATAAGTTCTGCCGATCATAAGATCGGGAGCATCTGTGGGATAAAGATAACTTGTGATTGTACAGAGGTCTTCAAAATAAGGATCCAGGAGCTCGATCTCTTCTGGCGTTGTATATTCTCCATCTATTTCGAATACTTTTATGGTATATTCGAACAGATTGGAAAACCAGATAAAGTTCGGATAATTATCGGATATGGGAGCCGGACCTAATCCAATTGGATTTCCGGGAGTAATCAGTGAGATGGAGATGGGTGATCGAATGGTTAATGTAGCAAATACTTTATTCGATACTTCATAACCTTCTTGACCTGCATGTCCGGGTTGATAGCATGCTATTTCGAAATAGTAGTTTCCATCCGGCATTCTTCCTGTTTCTACGATCTGGTCTTCTATATCATCCAAAAACTCATCAAAATTCTGTTGTATTGAAAATCCCAGTGGATTTGTGTTTATGATTTCCTGATTTGTAAGTGGTGGTGGAAACTCTCCAGAAATATCTGGATTTAGTGTAGCATAAGCTGAATATTCATACCATTGCATTGTAGCGTGGATGACAAAGTCAACAGGATCACCGGAAAAAGTAACTGTGAAAATATTAGGTTGATTTCCAGAATCTTCCGGGTTAAAATATGCCGGGTAAAGAATGTTGTAAGTTCTCGTTGTTGGATTAACATCGATAGTAATTGGATATTGAGCATGCAGGAATGCTACAAGAATTAAAAAAATTAATAGAAATACTTTTTTCATAATCATCTCCTTTATTTATTTTGTTTGTGAAAATTCAATTATTTTTTCCAAAAGTTCTTCGAAACTAAGTCCTGTTTCTTTAGCAGCCATTGGTGCTAAACTGAGTGCAGTCATGCCGGGAAGTGTATTGACTTCCAGAAAATAAAAAACCTTACCATCATATCTGAAATCTACTCTTGCATAAGCCTTGCAGCCGAATAGTTTAAAAATTTCCTGGGCTTGCCGCTGTATTTTCGATGATTCCTGCTCAGTTAATTTAGCAGGAACTTCATAAATAGTATGTCCTTTTGTGTATTTATTCGCATAGTCATACCATCCGTTCTTGGGTTTTATTTCCACCACGGGCAGGGCTTTTTTCCCTAAGATAGTAACGGTTAATTCCCTTCCTTCAATAAATTGTTCCAATAGCACTTTATCACTGTATTTAAAAGCTTTAGAGGTTGCCTGCTTCAATTCATCAGCTTTTGCAACTATCGAAATTCCTACGGACGAACCAGAATCATTAGGTTTAACCACCATGGGAAAGCCTATTTTTTTTATGATCATATCTGAATCGATAACATAATCTTTATAAAGTAGATATCGCATTGGAATAGAAATACCGATATATTTTACCAGCACACCGGAAATGTACTTATCCATTGAAATAGCGCTTGCTCTATAAGCAGAGCCGGTAAAGGGAATTTTTTCCAGAGATAATAGAGATTGTATCCTGCCATCTTCCCCTTCGGCTCCATGAAGTCCGTTAAACACGATGAATGGGTTGAATTCTCGAATTGCTTTTATCATTTCAGAATAAGTTTTATAATTGCTGGGATCGATTAGTTTTATTTCATAATTTCTGGATTCTAATGCTGACGCTACTTCATTTGACGTTGTTTTGGAAACTTCAGCTTCTTCCGAAAATCCACCGGTAAGAATAATAATTCTTCTATTTTTTCCCATGGGGCATTAACTCTTCATCAAACGGATTAATGTCAAGAATAATTACAAATTCGATTAAAATCATCTAAGAAACCCGCATACGATTTTGTAACTATTTCATTGTTATTTATACTAATATACGGAAAAGTTGCTTTCAAAATGTGAAACGCCATTACCAGGCGATGATCGTGGTGTGCATCAAGTTCTACGGATGCAGGTTGGCGGCAGAGAGGGTGAATTATCAAGCTTTCATCTGTAAACTCAATATTAGCCCCAATACGAGAAAGTTCACTCACCAAAGCTGAAATCCTGTTGGATTCTTTATATTGCAGATGGGCTATCTTTCGGAGTTGTGAAGGAGAATTGGCGAATAGAGCCAAAACAGCAAGAGTCGGCACAAGGTCAGGGATATCTTTCATCTCTACATCGATACCCTTTAACGAACCACGTGAAATGCATACAGATTTTGAATACCTGTTCACGCTTGCACCCATTTTCTCCAGGATGGATAAAAACTGAAAATCGGGTTGCAATGATTTACCGGAAATGCAACTCGTACAAACTTCTCTTTTACTAAGTGCTCCCAATGCCCAGAAATAGCCGGCGGAAGAGAAATCCGGTTCAATTTCATAAATACCGGGATTTGCATATTCCTGCCCAGATTCAATAATGATTTTGTCTTTAGAAAATTTGCATTTTACACCAAAATCACGCATGATGGCTGCAGTCATATCAATGTAAGATCGTGAAACTATCCTTCCAATAAGATTTATTGTAAGTCTTGAATTGTAAGCTGGAGCAATAAGCATCAGTGCGCTTATAAATTGGCTGCTGATATCTGCCTGCAGATCGATCTCTCCCCCGTTTAATTGTTTCCCAATTATTCGAATAGGAAAACCTGTATATTCGATATCTGCTCCCAGGGTTTGCAATATTTCAATCAATGGTAAAATAGGTCTTTTTTCTAATTGAGCGGATACCGTTATTGTGCTGTGAACATCCTGTAAAATGGCTAATCTTGCTATTAAAAAACGAAAAGCTGTTCCTGAATCTTTTATATTTAGTTGTATTTGCTCGGCAACAGGTTCTTTTGGAATAACAGTTAATGAATTTCCCTGCCACTTAAACCTGGTGCCAAGTTGTTTTAAATTATCTATCAAAGTACAAATATCGTTGCATTTAGAGTTATTCAATATTTTCAGTGGTTTACTTAAAAAAGTAGATATAATAAGTACCCTGGCCAATATGGACTTTGAACCTTC
The DNA here is from genome assembly GCA_030668345.1 of Candidatus Cloacimonadota bacterium. GTDB lineage: Bacteria > Cloacimonadota > Cloacimonadia > Cloacimonadales > TCS61 > JACNIV01. The sequence continues at coordinate 13,345 of DAOUUD010000023.1, forward strand.
AAGTTCTACTTTTCCACTGCAATTTAGTCTGCATTCCATAACTTTATTTCCTGCGGGTTATTTCCATATTCAAATTCAGTTAGTCAACAAACAAATTTTTATTTTGACAATAAACACTCAAAATCTCTCGTTCCAATGCACCTGCGTTGTAACGGAAAATCTTCATTAAAATGAGTAGAATATTATTCGAATTTCAGCATATTCTTTTCTTAAAACCGGCATAATATAAATTACGTTAAGAAATTGGTGATAAATAAACGTTAAGAAAAATCTTCTGTTTGAGTGGTTTTCTAATTTCTTTCAAAAATTCTATTTAGAAAATAACGAGTTAAGATTTTTTAGCGGTGTTTACCAATTTTAGTAATTTATATTCGCCGGGAGTTTTTCTTTGTTTCGTTTCTTTTGTCGGTATAAAAGAAATGAAGTTCAATGCCTGCCAATTTCTGGTTGCACTCTCGTATCAAAGCCCCAGCCTGTCGGGGCGTAGTTTACGGAGACTGGCTTTAATAGGCATTTCTTTTTTAGAGGTTACCAAGCTGGGGCTTGGTAACCAGAGTATGGATTATTTTTCTATATTCAAATTCAGTTCGTCAACAAACAAATTTTTATTTTGACAATAATCACTCAAAATCATTTGTTTCTCATTATTTTATAGAGGTAAAAATATGGCATCATTAATCGAGGTTAATAGTTTAACTAAAGAGTATAAAATGGGCAAGATCACTGTTCCTGCTTTGAACGGTG
>DAOUUD010000011.1 GCA_030668345.1 Candidatus Cloacimonadota bacterium
AGCGATGGGATCTGCTCAAGTAGCTGGGGGAAACAGGCTGCTGGATACGATAATTAATCCCGGGAACTTGCCTTTGATGCAAAATAAACTGGGCGCTCAGTTTTACGGTGGATTAATAACCAATTTTGATGACAGATCGCTACCCATGTACAATTCATTCGATGCCTATTGCGGTGATGCAACTTATGTAAGCAATGTACATCCTTTCGAACAGTTGGCAGGAGGAGTGTATTATAAACACAAACTCTCCAACTTTGAAGTTGCGGCATCTTTTATCTATCATCCATATATAGATTTTACATCTGATTATTTGGAAGAAGTCAGAAATAATGCTAATTCCGATCTTAATTCTTATCCACCCATTATTGCAAAGAACTATATTGAAGGCGAGGGAAGCATAGATGCTTTCAGTGTAGTAACTGCGGTAAAATATAAGGAAATCGCAACATTCGGAATCAGGTTTTCTAAACTTATGGGAGATGCAAATCTTAAAAGAAGAATTATCTGGTCGGATTATTCATTTGAAAAACTAGACACATTATTAACAAATACAACAAATACTTTGGAAAGAGACTTCGAAGCTTTCCAGGTACAGATAGGAACTGTAATTAATATTGACCCTCGTTTAAGTTTGGGATTATCCGTAACACCTGGCATTGATTTTGATGTTACCGGTAACAAAGATGGAATAGATGTGGAAGATGCGGTTTATACTTATTTCACTTCTTTGGATTCTTTACAGAATGTCATTATTACAGATTCTCTTACTTATGCCGAATACTCCGCTCCACTAACATTTCGAGCAGGTCTGAATTACAAACCCCGCAACATCATGCGTACAAATTTTAATCTGGATGTTGAATTTGTTCAATGGTCTGAATTAAATAAATTATATGATGACGCTTACAACTTCTACATTGGTGTTGAACATTGCTTGAAGAATAAAATCCCGATCCGCATAGGTTTTAATTTTCAGACAAATTACTGCCTGAATAACCATTCAGGACTTGTTTTTGCAGACAAAGTAACTATGCCGGCTTTCACGGCAGGCACAGGTTTTACTTTCATGGAGAATTTTATTTTCGATGTAGCTGTGGAATACGCAAACAGGCAATATGAAACACTGGATCTTTTTCAGGATAGTTATTACGATTATGCAGCACTCTGGTCGAATTATAATTATTTGAATCTGCAGGATAGAGGATGGGAAAATCCTGACACAGTGAAAGAAACGTTCTTTAAAATTCAAACTTCCATTAGTTATAAATGGTAGGTAGATAATGAAATTTAGATTAATTCTGATAATTCTGCTACTTGGAACAGCTTTCGTTTCGGCAGAAGATTTATTGTTGGATGTGTTGTTCTCTAACGATATTCATGGAGGAATCGACAGATATGAAGCAACTTTCATGAATCCCGATTTTCCGCCCCTACTGGGTGGCGGTGGTTCTGCTGCTACTTATATCAATAGTGTACGAGAACTGTCAGACGGAAATTCAAGGGATAATCTGCTGGTAGATGCCGGTGATTTCTTTCAGGGTCATCCTGTAGGAACAATAACCCAGGGCAGGGCTGTGATAAAGTATTTCAACATGATAGGTTATGATCTTAGTGTAGTTGGCAATCATGAATTTGATCTGGGAGAAGATGTCCTGATCGAAACTTACAAACTGGCAGAATTTCCCATCCTTTCCTGTAACATTATTCGCAAAGGAACAAATAAATTGGTTGAATATGTACAGCCTTATGTTATCCTTGAGAAAATGGGAGTTAAGATAGGGATCATTGGTGTTACAACAACCGATACAGACAAGATGAGCTTTCCTGATAACATCAAGAACGTTGAGTTCCTGCCTGCCAAAGAATCATTAGAAAGGTATATTAAAACAGTTCGCAATGAAGGAGTCGATCTAGTCATTGTTGTTGGACACATGGGATTGCCATACTATCCGGAACCTGCTTACAAATCTCGCTATATTGATCCCCCTGATTCATCATTTGTACGAAATTGGGGATATGATGCACAGGAACTTGCGCACGAAGTAGAAGGTATCGATGTATTCTTCGGCGGGCACATACATAAAGGTTTTGCCGAACCCTGGGAAGATCCGCTAACTCATACATTGGTTTTACAGGGATATGCTTATGGTAGTAATATCGGGCACATAACACTGAAAATCGACAAAGAAACAAAAACTCTTTCCGGGTATGAAGTACCTGCAATAAGAGAAGGAGTAATGGTAACGCTATTTGATGATGAATTTATTCCTGATGAAGCTATAGCTGATACTATCCTGGTAATGCAGAAAATTGCGGAAGTCGGTATGGATGAGGTCATTGGGGAAGCTGCTATAAATATTACCAAGGGTGGAACCGGTACACAGAACATGATCGGTAATATGGTTTGCGAGGCTATATTGGACTATACGGGAGCAGATTTCAGTTTTATGAACCTGGGTGGAATAAGAGATGAACTTTTAGCCGGTCCCATTTCTTATCGCAATGTATTTAACGTAATGCCTTTCGATAACCAGGTAGTAATGTTTGAAGTGAATGGAAGGTTTCTGAAAGATATTATAGAAACGCGTGTTGCCGGTTCCAGGCACGGTTTACGGGTGGCTGGTATTCAAGTAGTAATAAACAGAAAACGCAGTAATTTTGACAGGGTTACAAAGCTCATGATAGGCGGAGAACCCTGGGATGCTGACAAGACCTATCAGATAGCAACCACAGATTTTTTATTGCAGGGAAACGCTGGTTTGGCTTTACTTACAAAGATCCCCGAATCACAAATAACTCGCTATGAACAGGATCTGCGTGACGCTATTGTAGAATACATCAAGAAATATTCACCGGTTACTACACGTATTGATGACCGCTGGAAAAGGGATGATAGAAGTGAATTATCACCGGAGCTTAAAAGAGAAAAAAATAATTAATAAAAAAAAGAAATGAAATAAATACGTTGACTTATGTTATATAAATTTTTATCTTGCCTACAGAATTTGAGCGAGTTTTGTGAATTTATTTCAGGATTTGCATTTATGGGAAATAATTAAAGAATGGGAACATTCTTAAATGATATAAATATGGGGACTAACTCTGAAGGAGATTCAAGTTGAACGAAATAGGTCGGTTGAATGGAGAAGATCGCAAAGAAATGAATGCGTTTCTTGATGCCACTTTCAAGCTTCTTGATAAAAATAAAATAGCACAGGTAGAAAAAAAACTGATTGAAATATCTAAAACACCTAATTACTTCACGCGTGAATATCTGGGAAGAAATCTCACTAATTATGAAGATCATGAGAAGATGATGAAAATAACTCAGCGTATGTTAGAACATAAATTATATGGTGTTCGAGCAACTGCATTATTTTATTTATATAACTTTTACTTTGAAGAACCTGAAAAGATCTTTGAAATCCTGGAAAAAACATTCGATAGTGTGCCCTGGGAAGTTGAGAGTATAATCAATGATATGTGGAAACGATATCCCGATATTATGAAAGAACGAATGAGCATCTGGATTAAATCTGAAAATTCACATAAAAGAGCGTTATCATTTCACGGGATGGAAAATATTGCAAACTCCGATCCAAACTTCATTATGGATTTTATAGGGAAAGTAATAGATGATGAAACAATGGAAGTTCAGAAGAAAATTACTCATATACTTACTCAGGTTGCCCGGGTAAATCCGATCATTGTCTTTCCTTATATACGAGAATGGTTAGCCGAAGCCAACGAGCAAAGAATTAAAACCATCTGGGTCTCGATGAAGAAACTTGCAAATATCGTTGTACAAAAAAATAGAAGAGATAAAACTGAAGAATTCGTAATTCTCACCGAACAAACAATTCAAGATTGGATGAATGACGAAAATGAAAATATGTCTCAGATGGGTGAAAGACTCTGGCGTATAATTCGAAGTCAAAGAAATAGAAACTATTAATGGGAAAAAATTTTTTAATTAAAATTCTGGTTCTTATAATTGCGATCTTACTCTGGATGCAGTTCACATTAATGAAAATTCATGAAGAAGAAATTCCTGTCTCAATAAAATTAGTAAATATGCCACACGATCTGGTGCTTGAGGAAGAGCTTCCTGAAATCCCTGTTCATATTCGTGCAAAAGGAATGGATATTCTTTTTTTAAAATTATCTAAAACCCATTTCGAAATTGATGCAGAAAACTTTAAATACGGAAAAAACAAACTCAATTTCACTGAAAAGAATTTGGTCTATTTTCACCGGCTTCAATTAGATGTACTCAATATCGATAAAAGCGGAAATCTGAATGTGAGCATGGATAAACAGGTAGAGAAGAATAAAGCTATCGAGATACAATATGCCTCTGCCAAAGATGAGGAATTCTTCATCGAGAATAAGATCACAAATACTCAACAGAGGGTGACTGTGAAGGGTCCGTTAGCCGTTCTTAATGCAATTAAAGTAATTCAAACCGAACCTATTTCTAAAAAAATGGTAAATGATGGGAAGCTTTCTGTTTTGCTTATCACACCCGATCCCAAAGCCGAATTGTTAAAAGACAGGATCGTATTTGAAGTAACGCAAACCAAGATCATCAACCGCACAATTTCTCTGATCCCCATCAAATTCCCGGAAACGGAAAATATCTCAATAATTCCTCAAAAAGTTTCGATAATGGTGCGTGGCCCTCAAGAGATCGTGGAAAAACTCGATAACAATTCAATAATTGCCAACATCAATTTAGCGAAAGTACGAAAAGGATTTACAGAAGTAAAATTCGAAGTCCCTGCAGGCATCAGGATCATAGAGTACACTCCCAAGAAAATTCAGGTTATTGAAAATAAGTAAGAAATTACCTTCAATGGTGGAACATGATTAAGATTCTTGCCTTTGAAACATCCTGTGATGATACTTCCGTAGCTGTTATCGATTCAAATTATAAAGTCTATAGCAATCTTATATCTTCCCAGATAACTCATCAGGATTTTGGGGGTGTTGTTCCCGAACTGGCTTCACGAATGCATATGAAGAACATTATGAAACTAACACAAATGGCACTGAATGAAGCTGAAGTAACTTTCAATGATATTGATGCAATTGCTGTTTCGGTAAATCCGGGATTGATCGGAGCATTATTGGTGGGTGTTTCTTTTGCCAAAAGCCTGGCCTACAGCCTGAATAAACCTCTTATTGCTGTGAATCACATGCTGGGGCATATCTTTGCAAATAAGATCCGGAATCCTGAACTTGATCCTCCTTACCTGGCTCTGGTAGTTTCCGGTGGACATACCGAGTTGGTTGATTTCAGAGCTATAGATGATTTCGATATCGTGGGAAAAACTCGCGATGATGCGGCTGGAGAAGCGTTCGACAAAGTAGCGAAATTATTGGGATTAGGTTATCCGGGTGGACCGCAAATCGACAGTACCGCAAAAGGTGGAGATCCACACTTTGTAAATTTTCCACGTGCTATGAAGCAAAAAGACAATTTCGACTTCAGCTTCAGCGGTTTTAAAACTGCGGTGCGTAACTATCTACAGGCTCATGACAGGGATTTTATTGAACAGCACATCGCTGATATCACAGCTTCAGTGCAAAAAGCGATCGTGGACAGCCTGGTTTCTAAAACCATTAATTATGCGAAAAAGCATGGTTCAAAAGTAATAATCGTAGCCGGAGGAGTTTCAGCTAACAGCCTTCTGAGGCAGGAAATAAAAGAACAAACGAGGAAAATGGGCATAGAAGTTTATTTCCCTTCTCTGGAATATTGTATGGATAATGCTGCCATGATAGGGGCTGCTGCTGTAGAGAAATATAAACGCAGGGAATTTGCCGATCTTTCGCTGAATGCTTTTTCTACTAAAGGCGTTAGATTTATCTGATATAACTTAAACTCTCGTTGCTATGCTTAAAAATGAAGATCTCGTTCCTACGCTCCTGCGTTGGAACGCATAAATACCCAAATGTTCCTACGCGGGAGCATGGAAATAAGAAGTGATTTTTTATTAGAAGCAGAAGCTTCAAATCTTTTATTTCTTCCGAAGTGGAAACTTCGGAAGGAGAGAAATTATTTAATCCTACTTATACAGTTTCTATTATCTTAAATAGGTTTCTTAATTTACTCTCATCTAATTTACCGTTAGTTCTTACGCCATTACAAAGATCGATGCCAAAAGGTTGAACAAGGCGAATAGCTTTTATAATATTATCAGGGTGAATTCCACCTGCCAGGAAGATGGGAATATCCAATTTCTGATGGATTATTTTACTGATCTCCCAGTTGTGAATCCTGCCTGTTCCACCCAATTCTTTCACTTTCAAGTTTGGATCTCCCGAATCCAGCAGTACAGCATCTACATGCTGTGAAACAGCAATTGCTTCATCAATTGAGCTCTCATCTAAAACGTGTATTACTTGAACAAGTTTAATATTATTTACTGAAGTGCGGATATCTTCATAGGTTCCTGTTTGTAATTTATCTACGAGCTGTATTGTATTTGTTCCAACCCGCTTTTGATGCAGGATTATCTTTTCTGCATCCGTCTCACTTGTTAGCAGGAATGAAGCGATAGGTGGTGGAATTATCCTGACAATTTCAGCAATTTTATCATCCGATATTACACCCGGTCCGCTGGGCATATTACTAACAAGTCCCAATGCAGATGCTCCCAATTCGATTGCCATTTTAGCTTCTTTCACACTGCCAATACAGCAGATTTTGATACGCGGTTTAAGAGTTCCCTTCATTTTCTCTCCATTCCCATCAACCTGCTAAACTCAATTATATCTTCTACTTTCTCTGCTGTAAAATCCGGTTTAGTATTCCAGCCGGAAATATCATCGACCTCACCATAATGTGCAGCAATGCTGAATATCTCGATCCCGGAATTTCTTGTTTTCAAAACAGCATTAGCATTATCTGTACAAACGATATCTGTTTCATGATCACCTATATAAAATACATTTCCGCTGGATGAATTACATAACCTGTCTATACAAGTCAGAAGACCGTCCGGTTCGGGTTTCTGCCTGATGTTTTCTACTTCTTCATATCCGATAACAGCTTTAAAAAGGTCTTCTAATCCATATTCGTTTAATAATTTAATAATATTGCTGTGTGAGTTTTGCGAAACAATACCATGTGGTATATTTTGTAATTGCAGAAGGACATCGTGAACTCCAGGAAAGAGTTTGGTTGGCGTGTTGTCCTGCAGTTGATATTCCGTCCACAGCTTACCGGCAAGATCTGTTTGCTGGTTAGTGAGATCGAATTTACAAGTATACAGCTCGCGCCAGTTTGTGGCTTTGGAAGTGGCAGAAATGTAATTCTCAAGAGAAGCCAGGACCGGGAAAGTACCTGCTTTTTTTTGCGTTATCTGCTCTATTATTCTGCGGGTTACGTTCAGATTCTTTTGGCGTGTATCAACCAGTGTCCCATCAAAATCCCAGATAATTGCTAAGATGTTGTTCATAATATTCCCATTATTAATTTTGTTGTAATTCGATTTATTTTGATCCAATCGTCAATATTTAAATTGTCATCACTTTACCCGAAATTTCAACTTGACCTGAAAAGTATAATTCAAATTCTCTGCTATATGAATGACACAAAAGAACGTGCTGGGATAGCTCAGATGGTAGAGCAACTGATTCGTAATCAGTAGGTCGGGAGTTCGAGTCCCCCTTCCAGCACCATTTTATTCATGGTATTTAACAACATGGGGTGAATTATTTTTGTACACTTATTAGCAGCATCTTTTCATTTTAAAAGCAAACATTTTCTAGCTGCTTCTATTTTTCCGTTAATCTTTAACTTATACAGATACAAACCTGAACTTACCGAATTTCCAAATTTATCGTCACCATTCCAGATGATTGAATGAAAACCTTTTCCAAATTCATTTTGAGCTATAGTTTTGATTTTTTGTCCTTTTATGTTGAAAATAGAAATGTTAATTTCAGAATCATTTTGGATTGAAAACTCAATTGTTGTGGATGGATTAAAAGGATTGGGGTAATTTCTTAGATCACTATGTATAAATATCAAATTATTATCATCAATGTCGCTATTGATTTGTAGATTCTCATACCAAGCAATTTTATCATCAAAATAAGAAGCAGAAAGCACGTCCATATCTCCATCACTATCCACATCAATTGCAAAGACTGATCTAGCACCATCTGCGCTTTCTGTGATTGTATGAGAACTAAAATTCTCATCTCCGTTATTTTCATGCCAGGCGATTTTATCATCAATAACTGAAGCGGAAAGAACATCAATATCTCCATCATTGTCCACATCAATTGCAAATACTGACTCAGGGCCATCTGCACTTGTTGTAATAATATTTATACTGAAATTTTCATCTCCATCGTTCTCGTACAATACAATATTATCATCAGTATAAGATGCTGAAAGAACATCAATATCCCCGTCATTTTCAATATCAATTGCATAAACTGATCTGGCACTCTGCGCATTTGCATTAATGATATGGATACTGAAATTCTCATTTCCATCATTTTCGTACCAGGTTATTTTGTTATCAGGATAAGCAGTGGCAGAAAGAACATCCATATCTCCATCACTATCCACATCAATTGCAAATACTGAAAATGCGTGATCTGCGGAAGTAGTGACTATATGTTGATTGAAGTTTTCTTCTCCATCGTTCTCAAACCACGCAATTTTATCATCAGCACTAGAAGCTGAGAGTACATCCACATCGCCGTCATTATCTAAGTCAATAGCATAGACTGAATGTGCCCCATCTGCATTTGCTGTTATTGTATGGGCACTAAAATTTTCATCTCCATCATTCTCATACCAAACTATTTTACAATTATAAAAAGACGCAGAAAGTACATCTATATCTCCATCATCATCAAGATCAATTGCAAATACTGATAGTGCTCCATCAGCACTTTTAGTGATTGTATGAGAACTAAAATTCTCGTCATTAATGTTCTCATACCAGGCAATTTTATCATCCGCAAAAGAAGCTGACAGAACATCCATATCACCATCACTGTCCACATCAATGGCAAAAACTGATCTGGCATCATCTGCACATGTTGTGATGACATTTTCACAGAAATTCCCATCGCCGACATTTTCACACAAAGATATTTCACCCCAAGAAGCTGATAATATATCGATAGTATCATCGTCATTAACATCAGTTGCATAAACTGCTCTTAAGCCTATCGTATTTGATTTGATTATATTTGAACTAAAGTTCTCATATCCATCATTCTCGTGCCAGTAAAGTTTTTCATATGAAGTTGAGATCACGTCCATATCCCCATCACCATCCAAATCTGCTGCAAATACTGAAGTCGCACCATCAATACTTGTAGCGATTACATGTGCGCTGAAGTTCTCATTTCCATCATTCTCGTACCACACAACTCCAACATAGATATTGGAATTAAATCCCGAAGATGCTGACAGGACATCAATATCTCCATCGTTATCAATATCAATAGTATAAACTGATGATGCATAATCTGTACTGGTTGTGATTATATGCTCGTTGAAGTTCTCATTCCCATCGTTTTCATACCACGATATTCCGCCATAAGAAGATGAGAGTACATCCATATCACCATCGCCATCAACATCAGTAGCATAGACTGATGTTGCGTAATCTGCATTCATTGTTATAATATGTTCGCTGAAATTTCCAAATCCATCATTCTCATACCAACCGATTTTATCGTCTTCAAAAGAAGCGGAAAGAACATCCACATCTCCGTCGTCGTCCACATCAGTAGCATAAACTGATGTGGCACCATTAGCGTTTGTAGTTATTAAATGAGTACTAAAATTTTCTTCTCCGTCGTTTTCATACCAAGCAACTGCACTATTAGTATAAGGATAATTTCCCGAATATGCTGAAAGCACATCAATATCTCCATCACCATCTAAATCAGCAGCATTGACTGACATGGCGCGTATCGCACTTGTAGTTATGGTATGTATACTAAAATATTCATCTCCATTGTTCTCATACCAGGCTATTTTACTATCCCATTGAGAAGCTGAAAGTACGTCCATATCACCATCACTGTCTATATCGACAGAATATACTGATGTAGCTCCATAAGCTGCAAGTTCACCACCAACTATTGTGTGAGTTTCGAATTCAATTTCTTGAGAATGTATTTTTAAACTTAGAAAAAATATTATTAACAAAAGAAAACAGAAAATTTCTCCTTTTCTCATGATACTTCCTCCTTCAATCTCTTAGTTTAATAGTTGCTGCTAATGTGTGTCCCCGACCAAGGTCGTGGATATTTACTTTAGATTTCCAAAAAAGGTCGGGGATACTCCCGATTTGGGAGTATATATGACTTTTTCTAATTTTGCCATCTTCAATCTCATATCATCCAAATAACCCATTTTTCATGCCTTGTTGAATACACAAACGAAACTGCTTTTTGGAGTTATTTCTGTCAAAGGAAAAATATTTTACACTACCCGGAAACCCACGAATTAATTCGTGGGATTAAGCGAACAACAGCTCGGTGAGTTAGCACCCACCCTACAGTTGCAGAAAAAATATAGAAGTAGATTTCCGAAGCAATTTGAATAGTAGTGCAATCCAGTTGACAGAATATAATATTGCAAAAAAGTATGAGCCGTAAATTTAAAAAATTATTGTCGAAAAGGGTTCTGAAAAATGAAAATTGTGCGTCTTTCTGAGGAAAACTTACAAAGGCAAACCTTCGAAGAATCCGTCTTAGCCGGACAAGGTCTCATTATAAGCGGAGATCCTTCAAGGGCAATAGCAAGTAGAATTCTTTAGGATGACAAAAACACTTTATTTTGCAGAATCCTTTTAATGGAAAGAAAAGGATAATGAAAAAGAAATACAGGTGTTTTGCACTTTTCTCGGGTGGATTGGACAGCATGCTCGCTGTGCTTCACATGAGCGAACTTGGCTTTAAAGTGCTTCCAATTTTCTTTAAAAGTTTATTTTTTGGACCTGAGAATGCATCAAAGGCGGCAGGGCAGATAGGTTTTGAACTGATCGTTCACGATATATCGGAAAAACATCTGGAAATGTTGAAAAATCCACGTTATGGTTTTGGTAAGAACATGAATCCGTGCATAGATTGTCATGGTTTGATGTTCAGGGAAGCTGCACAATTGATGGAGCAATACAAGATCGATTTTATCATCTCCGGTGAAGTATTGGGTCAAAGACCCATGAGCCAGCGTCGCGATGCCCTGAACGCTGTGGGAAAATTAAGCCAGATCAAGGATCTGCTGGTTCGTCCGCTTTCTCAGAAACTACTTACCGATACCCTTCCCATACGCGAAGGTTGGGTAAAAAAAGAAGAGATGCTGGATATCCAGGGCAGGGGAAGATACCGTCAAATAGAAATGGCAAAAAAATATGGGATAACATTTTATCAGAATCCCGGGGGCGGTTGCCTGCTTACAGATGCCGGCTATTCACGGCGCCTTAGAGACCTGATGGATCTCGATATGATGGAGATGAAATTCATTGAATTCCTGAAGACCGGCAGGCATTTCCGGATAAGTAATAATTTGAAGATAATAGTTGGCAGGAATGAAAAGGATAATGACGCTCTCACCAACCTGGCAGTGGATGAGATAGTGTTGCAAGCGAAAGATTTTCCCGGACCTTTAGGAATATTAAATTCAATAATATTACCTGCCGAAGAAGATATCAAGATCGCAGCTTCACTGCTTCTGCGTTATTGTAACAAAGCTCCCGAAACAGCGACAGTGGTTTATGGGATAAAATTTCAATTGCAAATTGCAGTAGAAGTTAAGAAAATGTCATCAGAAAAGGTGGAGGAATATCTGATTTAGGTGATTTTATGAAATATAAAGTGTATAATGTCCTTCCCGAATTCGGCACGAATACTTACCTTGTGTGGGATGAAAACTCACGGCAGGCAATGATGATCGATCCGGCTGCACCGGATAGAATTCTGCTCGAAGAGATCAAAAACCTGAAATTAGATTTGAAATACATAATTAATACTCACGGACATGGCGACCATATTGCGGGAAATCAACTTATCAAAGATAGTTTTCCTGCTCCGCTCTGTATTCATGAAACCGACGCTGCAAAACTTACGGATGTCAAACTGAATCTGAGTGAATTTTGGAATACCGATATCGTTTCACCACCTGCAGATGTTCTCTTGGAAGATGGAAATATGATCACTCTTGGCAGCTATGAAGTCACTGTTATTCACACTCCCGGGCATACTCAGGGTGGTATTTGCCTGCTGGTAGAAGGACTTTTGTTTTCGGGAGACTCTCTTTTTTCGAAAGGGATCGGTCGCACAGATCTTCCGGGTGGAAATTATGAAATGCTGGTATCCTCGATTAAAGATAAGCTATTTAAGCTATCCGATGAAACGATAGTTCTACCCGGTCATGGACCGGAAACCACTATTAAGAAAGAGAAGAGAGAGAATCCTTTTGTTGGTTTAGATGCAAGATTTTAGTTAATTCATGAATTTAAATTTTCTCAGGAAAAAAGAGAGTTTTTCTACTTCATTTTTCTATTTTAATAACAGACATTTTCTGGTTTGAACAGGAATATTATCCACTCGAAGCTGGTAGAAGTAAATACCTGATGTAACCTGCAGACCTGTCTCATCAGTACCATCCCAAACAATTGAAGATTGAGAATTGAATATTGAAAATTGACGGATTTTCTGACCTTTCAAATTATAAATTATTAACTCAGTGTTTTTCTCAGTGTTCTCGGTGGTAAGACTAAAAGAAATCGTTGTTGCAAAACTGCGACCGGCTCCTGACGGTTTAAATGGATTCGGGTAATTATACAAATTGAATGATGAAAAAGATGTCTGGTTCTCATCTACTGAAACCGGATTCCATATCAAGTCCACGAATTCCGGGTGATCTATGAAGGGATTGCGGTTCTCCTGGTAGAAGTAAACTTTATCATTGCGTTGGATCTCCCAATCATCCACAGGATCTTGCAGGTGCCACTCCAGTAGTGTAGATTTCAAACCATGATAGGGTTGCCCGTTGGGTGAGGAAGGAATATAATCCACCATTTCCAGATCAGGTTCACCATTCTCACCTTCATAACGCACTTCCATATAGAAGATCATTCTGGCTACATCACCTTTCACGGCATCGCGCGGTTCCCATGAATCTTCATCATGATAACATCCTGTAGGTCCATCACCGTCGATATATTCCGTTCCGCCATTGTCGAAATCCAGGTTGCCCCGGGCAGAATTTACCGAAACATCTGTAGGACGTATATGATGAGCATCGGTTCCGGGTGGAGGATCGTTACCGAAGTTTCCATGCGATTTTGCCCATACATGCTCGCGGTTCCAGTCAGACGGATCTCCGCCAAATTCATCTTTTGGCAGGCTCCAGCCGGTATACAGCAGGATCACGTTATCCGAGTTATCCGGGTCTTCATCCGTATCTGGCAAGATATAATCACGCAGTGCATCATAAGAGTGGGCAATATGATCTTTGATAATATCATACAGGGCAGCTTTTAATTCTTCTCCACTCAAACCCTCTGTACCATCGTAATAACCGGGAGGTATTTGTGCGAAAAGATTTAGTGTGTTTAAGGTTATGAATATTAATAATAATATTTTCATTTTATCCATCCATTTATCTAATTCAATTTAAACAAAATATTTTGAGTATATTTGTGTCAAATGAAAATAGGTATCTCTCGGAATAATTTAGAATCATTTTATTCTTTTTCCATTCCAACGCAGGAGCATTGGAACGAGAGGGTAGGTTAAATATTTATGAATCAATCCGGTACTGAACAACAGTATGCGTTAACCTTGAAAAGGTCAACAACACACAAATTCTTGAGAGAGACCTTTTCAAGGTTTCTTTCTACATCGAAAAACAGGCTTGTTTTATTGACACAAAATCCCGATCATCTTTTTTTGCTTTGAGTTAAAAAGAATTAAATTAATATGGATAATTTAAAGAAGAAGCGTGAGTTTTTCGAACTGAATTTAAAGCTGGAAATAAAACTTAATTTCCGTAAGGTTTACGGAAGCGATAACCCGGTTCACCTGGAGATTGGCAGTGGCAGGGGAGAATTTCTTTTACATAAATCAGTTCAGCACCCCGATGTGAATTTCCTGGCGATAGAATTAAAGGAAAAGAGGATCAAAACGATCATTCGTCAGCTTGATCCTGAAATACATAAAAATGTTCGGGTAGCAAGGTTATTTGTAGATGATGCAATTACAGATTATATTCAAGAAGGATCATTCCAGAAGATCTATATTATCCATCCCGATCCGTGGCCCAAACGAAAGCACCATAAAAACAGGCTTATTCAGCATGGTTTTATAGACGTACTCTGGAAGATACTGAAATCGGGAGGATTTATCGAAATTTCCACCGATCATAAAGAATATGCGAACTGGATCGTTCAACACTTCCGGGAAAGAAAGGATTTTGAGTCGGTTTATAATAAAGGATTTACTAAGAATCCCGAAGAAGAGCACATCGAAACATTTTTCGAGAAAAAGAAAAGAGAAGAAGGATTTGAACCTTTTTTTATGAAATACAGGAAGGTATAACTATTTAACTACAATGGAGTTGGAGAAATAATGGATAGAACAAAACTGGAAAATATTTACAAAGACAATATCGAACATGCCAGCAATTATTATAGCCCGTTCGCCTGTAGGAATGAAGATGCCTTCCGCCTGAAAAAAGATGCTACATGTTATATGAGAACACCATTTGCAGTGGATCGCGATAGAATTCTTCATAGTGGAGCTTACCGGCGATACCAGGGTAAAACACAGGTGTTTTCATTCACCAATATGTTCGATGAAGAGACTTCCAATCGCAGCCTGCACACAACTTATGTTTCCCAGATTTCCCGTACGATAGGTAATATGTTAAGGATGAACCTGGAACTGGTGGAAGCAATTGCTCTGGGTCATGACCTGGGTCATCCTCCCTTTGGTCATGATGGTGAAATAGCACTTAGTAAAAGTTGTGTGAAACACGGTATCGAGCAATTCCATCATAATATTCAAAGCCTTCATATAGTAGATAATATTTCACATCAGGGTAATGGATTAAACCTTACCTTCCAGGTGCGTGATGGCATTATATCTCATGACGGAGAAGTACATCATATTGTATTAAAGCCCAATCGTAAAAAAACAGAAGAAAACATCAGAGTTTACATAGAAAAGAAAAAGAATGGCAGAAAAGCTGATTGGATGCCGGCGACCATGGAAGGCTGTGTTGTTCGCATTTCAGATACGATTGCCTATATTGGACAGGATATAGAAGATGCCATTCGTCTGAATATCCTGAAACGGGAAGAAATACCCAAAGATTGTGCTGAATATCTGGGAAATACAAACAGACAAATTATAGATACACTGGTGAAAAGTGTAATATTAAACAGTTTTGAAAAGGATTTTGTGGCGTTCGACGATGAGATTTCCCACTATCTTCAAAAACTTAAAAAATTCAATTATTCACGCATTTATACTGATGGTAATGTAAAAAAAACCCGTACTATCATCGATAAAAGCATGGAAATTCTTTTTGAACAATACATGGAAGATATCGAAAAGAAAAACCACCATTCCAAGATATTTACTCAGTTTCTGAACAGGAAGAACAAAAAATATATGAATATTTTTTCCATTGCAGAAAAGGCACGGGATTTTATAGCTACTATGACCGACAGGTATTACAATGAAGAAATAAAAACATATTTATTGCCGGGAAGTTTTTATTGATAAATTATTAGACAAAATATATGGTTCACAAATATTTAGCTTAATAAGTTCAGGAGAAATTAATGGAATATATAGATTTTCAAAAAGAAGTACAGGAAATTACAGGTCGGATATCTTATATCAGGAGGTTACTTTGACACTGCTCAGATCGAGCAACAGATCGAACATAACGAAAAGGAGATGAACAAACCCGATTTCTGGAACGATCAAAAAAGAGCACAAAAAGTAACCAGAGAGATCAATAATCTTCGTATTCAACTGGGAAAAGAAAAAAAAGTACAACAGATCGATGAAGACCTGAGAACATATGTCATGCTGCTGAAAGAAGATTTCAGCGACTCATTATTGAAAGAAGCTGTTAACGAACTGTTAGAAATAAAACCTTTTATAGATGAGGTAGAAACCCAATTTCTTTTAAATGGCAAAACCGATTTCAACGATGCAATTTTAACTATTCATCCCGGAGCTGGTGGAACCGAATCGCAGGATTGGGCAGAAATGCTGCTTCGCATGTACAATCGCTGGGCTGAAAAAACGGGTTTCAAAGCAGAGATTGTAGATTACCTGCCGGGTGATGAAGCAGGACTTAAAAGCGTTACAGTGGAAATCTTTGGTAATTATGCTTACGGTAATTTAAAGGCAGAATCAGGAATTCACCGATTGGTAAGGATATCACCATTTAATGCTCAGGGAAAAAGACAGACTTCCTTTGCTTCCGTATTTGTATATCCCATCATTGAAGATGATGCAGATATCGAGATCGACCCAAAGGAATTGAGGATAGATACTTACCGAGCCAGTGGTAAAGGCGGGCAGGGCGTAAACACAACCGATTCTGCCGTGCGGATAACTCATCTTCCTACCAATATTGTTGTTCAATGCCAGAATGAACGTTCACAAATTATTAATCGTGATGTTGCCATGAAGATATTGAAATCACGTTTGTACCAACAGCGGGAAGAAGAACGCGAAAAAGAACGAAAGCAACTGGAAAAAGCTAAAACAGATATTGGCTGGGGGAATCAGATACGGTCTTATGTTTTCCATCCCTATCAGATGGTGAAAGATCATCGCACAAAATATGAAACCGGTAACATATCCAACGTTATGGATGGGAATATCAGTGGATTTATGAGTGCCTATTTAAAATTTATGGCAGAGAAGAAAAAATAAATGGCTAAATCAGTTAAACTTGTTAAATTGGTAATAAGTTTGTTGAAAAAATAAGATGAATGATATATTAGATTTAATAATTTACAGAAAAGCTCTTGAATTCTCAAATAAAATTTGGGATATTGTTAAACAATGGGATTACTTTACCAAAAGAACAATCGGTGTCCAACTTACTAAAGCTGCAGACTCTATCTCTTCAAATATCGCAGAAGGTTATGGTAGATTTCATTTTAAAGAAAATCTGAATTTTTGTTACTACTCGAGAGGTTCATTTGAGGAAGTAAAAGATTGGTTAAGAAAAAGTTATACAAGGAATTTAATTAACGAAAGTGAAAAAAAGTATATAGATGAGTTTGTATCAAGATTTCCCAAACAGCTGAATGCTTATATAAATTATATTCGTCGATCGATGAAGAAGCAGACCAATTTAACCAATTCAACAAATTCTACAAGTTCAACTAATAAGGAATCTAAATGAACTATAAAGAAATGATTGCTAAACTTGATAAATCAAAAATGCCACGTCATATTGCCATTATCATGGATGGGAACGGACGATGGGCAAAAAAACACAAAACAAAACGTATTAACGGGCACAAAGAAGGTGTAAAAGCTGTTCGCCGCATTGTGGAAACTGCCGTGGAAGCTGGTGCGGAGTACCTTACTATTTATGCTTTTTCCACCGAAAACTGGAGACGCTCCAAAACAGAAGTTTCCTATCTTCTGAAACTTATTATGGATTCTCTGGTGAAAGAAATAGATGAACTGATCAAAAATAATGTAAATATCAGGTTTATTGGCAGCAAGGAAAAGCTGGATGAATCATATAATAAACGAGTTATGGAAACATGTAAGAAAAGCTGGAAAAACACCGGTTTACATTTGAATGTGGCAATGAATTATGGTGGCAGGAAAGAGCTCCTGGACGCTTTTAACTCGATTTTGGCTGATGTATGTTTGGGTAAGTTGGATACAGAAATAACCGAAAAAATAGTAAGTGATTATCTGTATACAGCCGGTATGCCAGAAGTGGATTTGGTGATTCGAACCAGCGGGGAAGAGAGGCTTTCCAATTTTCTCATCTGGCAAAGTGCTTACGCTGAATTCTGGTTCACGCAAACCCTCTGGCCCGATTTCAGCCGTGAAGAATTTATACAGGCCATGCTCGATTTCCAACAACGAAAAAGAAGATTTGGCGAAAGATAATGGATATTATTAAAAGATTATTAGTAGCATTATTTTTCATACCTGCAATCCTGTTTATTTTCTATGCAGGTGGTATCGCACTAATAAGTTTTCTTACCCTGGTTGTATTTGTACAGACGTATGAATTGCGTGAAATATTTTTGATAAAAGAGATCAAAATACCGCTGATTACCATTCCTCTCAGCGTTCTTGTTTTTATGACTGTGATTTTTTATTCATTTCCACAGATCCTGGCAGCACTTCTTCTTGTATTCATCCTGGTAATGGGAAAAGACCTGATTTCAGGTAGATCACAAGGAATATTAAATCGAATTACTGCGACAATATTCTCCATAATATACACTGCATTTTTCCTGGCAGCTGTTTATAAAATACGCTTATTGGATAGTGGTGCTTTCCTTATTCTAAGCTTGATCTCACTCATCTGGATCACGGATTCAGCAGCTTTTTTTGTCGGCAGGGCTTTTGGAAAACATCGCGGGATATTCAAAGCCAGCCCTAATAAATCGTTGGAAGGTTATTTTGCAGGAATATTAGCAGCTTTAATTGGTGCATTTGCAGCAGCATGGGTTTTTGATTTTACTGCAATACAAGCAATATTGCTGGCTGTATCAGTTGGAATTTTTGGTCAGTTCGGAGACCTCTTTGAATCTATGTTGAAAAGGGATGTAGGAATTAAGGATAGCTCATCTATTTTGCCCGGACACGGTGGGGTTCTGGACAGATTAGACAGCCTGCAAATGGCTGCCCCTGTTTTTTATCTGTTACTCTTTTTTTTCAAATAAGGATATAAAATGAAAAAAGTAATTAAAGAAAATTTCGCTTTCTTCGATACGAAGGGATTAAATAATAAAAACCTGCCCAAAATAGTTCTTATTACCGGCGGAGCTGGTTTTATCGGTTCCAATTTTATCCGCTATTTGATCAGAAAATACCCAGATTATAAGATCATAAATTTCGATAAACTTACGTATGCAGGCAACTTATATAACCTGGAAATGATCGATGAAAATCCCAACTACGCCTTTATGAGAGGTGATGTTTCCAATAA
>DAOUUD010000231.1 GCA_030668345.1 Candidatus Cloacimonadota bacterium
AAAATTGAAAATGAAGAATATATTTTCTGTATTCTCCTTTTCGATAAAACTTTCGATAATACTAAACTCATTTGGAGCCTTATCACTCCTTTCAGAATACCAATTCGTAGCAACCTGTTCTGCTGTTGTTCTTGTAACTGCAGCAGAATAGACCATCGAAGGGATAATCAGGACTAAGGCTAAAATTAAAAAAATACTTTTTTTACTCATATTTCCTCCTCCCTTATTTAACATACAGAAAATGTATTTTATCATTTCCTGTCAATTTTATTTAATATTCAAAAATACTTCCACCGACAAATTCTCTTAAAACAGAATCAGCCGGAACCGGAGAATCATCATCAACAGGTTCAACTGTTTTAAGAACATTATAAACCCGTGAAGCCCGTTCATAAGCATCTTCTTTTAACGGATCATCTTTATATCTTTTAGTCCAGGCTTTGAATTCGGTAAATAGCTTTGCTTTGTATAATGCGATCTCGTAGGGCATGGCACTGTTAATTATAAAATCGGTCGTATTAATAAATGGAATGATATGCCTGATCTCGCTGGAGCGAACATAATGCCAGTGCTCCAGAGTTTGACGTGGATTGTATGCCCGATGTGCAGCATCCCGCAGCATGCGGCGAATCATGCGTAGATCTGTCCAGCGGATGAACCGTTCATCCGGACCTTTCATTTGCAGAAGAGGTTCAATGTAAACTTTGAATTTATATTCATCGGGGATGCTTTCACTCATTTGCGGGTAAAGTCCGTGCAGGCTGTCTATGAGAAGTATCTCGTTCTTTTTTAGCTTCATTGCCGTGCGATTCAAATGACGCGTTCCCGTTTTAAAATCGTAAAAGGGAATTTTGATATCTTCACCATCGCAAAGTCTTCTTATATGATCGTTGATCATTACCAGATCCAGAGCCTGGGGAGTTTCAAAATCGTAATCACCGAATTCGTCTGTCGGGTGCATCTTCAGGTCCAAGAAATAATTATCTACCACAAAAGCTTTGAATTTCAAACCGATCTTATTCAGGTGCTGTTCCAGTTTTATGGTGGTGGTGGTTTTGCCGGAAGAAGATGGACCGCTCACAAAAACCATTTTCAGTTCTTTGCTGCGCTGGGCAATATTTTCGGCAGCAGTGGTGATATCATCTTCGTAAGCTGCCTCCGATTCATGCACGATATGAGGAAATTCACCTTTCTTGATGCGTTTGTTCAAAGCTTCCACAGAATGCAGGTTATGAGAAACCGCCCAATCAAAAATATGCCAGATCTTTGACCAGGGAATGTTTTCTGAGGGATGAGAATCTTTCCTGGATTTTTCCCGCCGTTTACGGTTATTTTCTTCCCGGTAAAGAATATAAGTTTTAGCAACCTGTGTATGCCCGTTTTTTATCAGCACTTTTTCCACTACATCCTGTATCTCTTCGATGTGCGGAGTATGATCGGCTGGAAAAAGTTTCTCCAATTCGGTTACAACTTTATTTGCAAGATTATCAGCAATATTTTTATCCCGACCACCCACGGCGACTGCTGCCCGGTAGATGGCATTGGCAATTCTCTTTTCCCTGAAAGGTACAATAGCACCGCTGCGTTTCACAGCATGTTTAAACTTACTCATTTAATCCTCAATATTAATTCTATCTGACTACTTCCACTTTGTATTTCATCATAATATCTTTTTTGAAATCCAGAATAACTTCATCGTAATAGCGGTCTTTACGCTTTTTCACATAACGTTTGTAAAAGTAGTAAGTTTCGGTTGAATCACTGGTCGCTTCTATCCTGGCAGGTTTACCCATTTCGATTTCCTTCATAACAGGAAGCACTTCAGTCTTTGATTTTTTCAGCAGTTTCTTACATTCACTTATAAGTTCTCCCTTACGCTGGTTTACATCTCCAATGTTTATAACGCAGGCAATGAGGATGATAAAAAATATGGAAAATATTATAAATTTCTTCATTTAAATTTCCTTTCTTCTTTCACTGAAATCCTCTTGCTACAAAAATCATATTTATACCAAAATACACAATGAATTTATTTTTGCATCACCATTTTTTCTAAAAAATACTGGAAGATAATATTTCCGCTATTGTTTTCCCGAACTTCCGGGTGGAATTGCGTTGCGAGAATAGGTTTTGAATTATGTTTAATTATCTCGATTCCATACTGTGAAGTTCCATAAACATTAAAATTTTTCGGAGGATTTTTTACTGCCCACGTATGAGATTCGAATACATCAAGTTTGTTCGATTTGAATTCTATGCTTAGTTTATCGAGGTCAAAAACATCAATTTTCTTAACGCCCAATACTTTTTCGGGAAGCTCTGAGGTAGTTTCTCCGTAAACATTGGCTATCATTTGGAAACCAAAACAAATACCGAAAATTGGTTTGTGAGCTTGCTTTATCAGTTCTTTCTCCTCTTCGAAAGCAGGATTGTTATCTATACTTAAATTTCCACCGGAAAGAATAAAACAGTCGAATGAATCAGTCATATTCAAGTGGAAATCAACGAAATCTACAGAGGAATACTCAATCTTGAAATAGTTCAAAATTTGCCCAATTCTTTGAATAAATTTTGAATGATTATCGATTATCAAAGCTTTCAATTTACTAATAGATCATCTTCCTTATAGATCGCTTCAAGAATTTATGATCCCCTCTGCCATCAGCCAGCCGTGAGCAGTAGCATAGATAATAGACCGCGTAGCACCGGAACAATCACCGATGAACTTGAGGTTATCGAAATGATCGTTGTGCAGCCGGTTCGAATAGAACTTGATCTCGGGAGCATATAGCAGGTTGTCGTCATTTGCCACACCAGGAACTACTTCGTTTAAATTCTCAATA
>DAOUUD010000178.1 GCA_030668345.1 Candidatus Cloacimonadota bacterium
CCGGAACTTTTGCATAAAGCAATGTTCTATGAAAAACTGAAAAATAATTATGTCCGTTGCGATTTGTGTCCCAATCTATGTGTTCTCAAAGAAAATGAGACAGGAACCTGCGGTGTGCGACAGAATATCGAGGGTGAGCTCTATTCACTGGTTTATAACCAGCCGGTTGCAATTCATGTCGATCCTATCGAGAAAAAACCCTTATATCATTTTTATCCGGGAACAAATATACTTTCCCTGGCTACAGTAGGCTGTAACCTGCGTTGTAATTTCTGCCAGAACTGGACTATCTCACAGACACGACCAAATGAAACAACTGCGTACCAGGCAACACCCGAACAAATAATAGAAATGGCAAAAGAATACGATTGTCAGAGCATTGCTTTCACCTACACCGAACCCACGGTTTTTTACGAATATATGCTGGACATCGCCAAACTGGCCCAAAAAGAAGGACTGAAAACCGTGTGGGTTACTTGCGGTTATATTAATGAAAAACCACTGCGGGAGTTGGCGAAATACATCGATGCAGCTAATATTGATCTGAAAGGATTTTCGGATGAATTCTATACCACCTATACTACCGGTTCCCTGCAGCCAGTTTTGAATACATTGCAAATTGCCAAAGAAGAAGGCATGTTTTTCGAGATCACAAATCTGGTTATTCCACAGGCAAATGATGATCCTGTGATGATAAGAGCGATGTGTAAGTGGATAAAAGAAAATATTGGTGATGAGTACCCGCTTCATTTTTCGCGATTCTTTCCCCAGTATAAACTAACTAATAGACCACCCACGCCTGTTAAGACACTGGAGATGGCTTATGATATTGCCAGAGAAGAAGGAATGAAATACGTTTACATTGGTAATGTGGGCAATATAGGAGAAGATACATATTGTCCGAATTGTGAAAAGTTACTAATAGATCGTTCAGGTTATTCTATCGAAGAAATTAATATGAAAAATGGAAAATGTGAGTTTTGCGAAGAAGATATCTTCGGGGAATTTTGATTAACTCACCCTGCTGTCCCTCTCTTTAACGAAAGAGAGGGAACATAAGTAATGCAAGAAGAATAAATGAAAAGAACAAGATCGCTTTTACTTTTGCTGGGCTGTACCTCTATTATCGGGCAAACTGTACTTCTGCGTGAACTGCTCATCGAAGTACGCGGGAACGAAATAGTATTTGCAATTTATATTTCATTGTGGTTATTGCTTGTATCTATTGGAAGCCTGATCGCCAAAGATTTCCTGGGAAAACAACAACTGAATAGGATCATCACAGCCATTTTCATCGTGCTCTGTTTCATTATTCCAGTACAATTTCTCTCTATCAGCAGCATGGTAAAAGCTTTTGCCATCGTATCAGGCGAGATGATAAACATTCCCGGATTATTCCTTACGGCATTCATCGTACTGCTGCCGGGCAGCCTGCTTACCGGTTTTCTATTCCCGCTGTTGTGTAAACAATTACCAGCTGAAAAACAGCCTGTTCATTTAGGTTATATCCTGGAATGTTCGGGCATTATCTGCGGTGGCATCCTGTTTGCTATAGGAATTCATTTCCTCCCGCATTTCAGCATCTTGATAATTTTGAATATCATCATTCTATCTATTGTTTTTTATGTTTTCAGGAAAAAAAATATTCTTATCTTTTTGCTCCTGTTTTGCCTGTTCCTTCCGTTTTCAGGCAGTTTCTTTCAAGATAGATACGCCAAAAAATATACTCCTCAGGAATTACTTTTTACAGGTGATTCCCGCTATGGAAGGCTGGATATTACTTCCAGCAACATGCAGAAAAATTATTATTGGAATGGTGAACTGTTTGCCAACTCACAGAACGATATCTATGCTCAGCAATTAGTGCATTTTGTAATGCTGCAGCATCCTGTTCCAAGGAATATCCTGCTGGTGGGAGGTTTGTTGAACGGTTTTATCGATGAGATAAAGCTCTATCCCATAGTTTCAAAAATCGATTACCTGGAACTGGATAAGAATATTACCCTTCAGGCAGAAAGCGATTCAATGGTTAATTATATTTATAAAGATGCAATCGCTTATCTGAACTCTACAAATGAAAAGTATGACCTGGTTTTAATCGATGTACCAGATCCTTCTTCTTTGAATTTAAACAGGTTTTATACTGAGGATTTCTTTAAATTGATAAAGAGCAGGATGTCGGCAGATTCGTCTGTTGCTGCAATAACCCTGAGCAGTGGAACCAATTTTATGACTCCAGAGATCGAAGAATTGAATGCGACAGTATATCATACATTCTCACGATCTTTCCCCAATGTGATCATAGTTCCTTCCATAAAAAACATTTTTATTGGAAGCAGCAGCGATTTTATTTCCAATGATGTTGAAATTCTTTCTTCCCGCATCTTGAAAAAACGTACCTGGTTCAATGAAACGGTGATTTTTGAAAAGTGTAATGAACTGAGAAAAAAACAGATGATCTCTGTAATTACAAAAAAAGCTCCTCAAATAAATAACCTGGGCAATCCTGCTGCTTATCTTGCCACTCTGCGAATGTGGACCAGGAAACTGGGGATAAGAAGTGACAAATATGTTGAGTTCATAAAAGAGCATTTCATCCTGTCATTTATATGTGTGTTTGCAATATTGATGCTTACAAGCCTGTTGGCCAGTACTATCAGCGGGTCACGTCTTTTCAGAACAGATTTTAATATATTTGCAGTTAGCCTGGTTAATTTTGTGATGCAGTTGATCCTGATAAACTTGTTCCAGATGCACTTTGGCTTTGCTTTCTGGGCGGTGTTCATCTTTACCAGTGTGTTTATGCTGGGTCTTACTTCCGGATTCATAGTTGGAAAAGTGCCGAATGTACCACTCAAAATTTTATTAATGCTCAACGTCTTATTGATCGGTTTACTGATCCTGGTATTTGATAGTAAACTGCTTGTAATCACATATTTCGGTTTTAATTTTCTTTTTGCCTTCCTGGAAGGAGCAGTGCTTTCCATCCTGCTGAAAAGAAAATTCAATAAAGAAAAAATAACCAGCAGCAGTACTTTCTATTTCCTGGATTCCTTGGGTGCAACCACAGGCGGACTCTTGGTGGGAGTTATAATTATACCGGTTTTTGGTTTGAAATCGAGTCTGGTATTTCTAAGTTTTTTATTGGTAGTTATTTTTATTTCCAGTTTTATTAGAGATCGTAATTCTGCTTAAATAGCTATATTTTTTAGTCTTTCCTTTCTTTGTAGAACCTGTTTTGCGTAATTAGGCGTCCAGTTGCTGTATGCACTCAGTGCTTTATGCATGTTACCTTTATAAGCTCTGATCTTCCAGGTTAGCACCCTGCAGCCCAGTGCTGTGTTGTAATGAGCATCATAGATCCTGGTTATATCTACAGGATGGGCTTTTACGTTTATCTGAAAATATCCCAGACAACCGGCAGGTGAAACAGCTTTCTGCACAAATTCACTTTCCTGGAAAGCAATGGAAACCAGCAGATCGAAATCGAGATCGTATTCATAACCATTATCATGTATTGCACCTGCCAGTTCATCCAGCTTGGTAATATCCATTTCAGGAAGAAGATATTTTATCTTGTTTTTGATCTTTTTTACTTCTCTTTTCCGTGAACTATCATCAACAGTTATTTTATACTCTACTTCATGAGCAGATATTTTTCTGGTAGTACATCTTTGTAATACAGGCAGAATGTCCATAATATTCAAAGAAAGCATCAGGCTTACTCCTGTGAATGCCTGCATAGCATTAAAGTGCCATTTCTTTTTTTCCATATATTTTACTTTTTCCTTCTTTTAAAAACTTAAAGAAGAACCGAAAATTTTTTTCTATGTAACCTTGTCAAGCATTCTGCATTGAACATGTGAGGTTGAATGAAAAAATAGAAAATTCAATCCCTCCCCCTATGGAATGAATTTCTATAAAGAACCTCTTCTC